>NZ_JAAGPQ010000158.1:0-8005 GCF_017104985.1 Paraburkholderia sp. Ac-20342
AGGCGATCCGCCATCACGATGCCGACTGGGAAGGGTATCGGGACCGTCAGCGCCGCATCATCGCGCGCTATCTGTCGACGAACGCCGAAGTCGTGGCGCGCTATGACGGGTTGCTGCTGCAGCTGGAATCCGCTCCAGCCCGGACATCATGATCGAAGACGCGAGGGGCGAGCCATGACGGTTCAACTGCCTGTTTCCGTACAGGCACAACGCCTGCTCGATCGCGGCGACCTGATCGGCGCGGCGAAACTGATCGACGGCCACGGCACGCTGGAGTCGACGGATGCTTCGCTGCTGGCGATCACGAGCCGCATCATGCGCATGCGTGGTCACGCGTCCAGGGCGGCCGCGCTCGCGGACCGGGCACTCGCGCTCGACGCGAACAACGGCCTCGCGCTGCTGGAGCGCGCGAGGCAGGCCACGGCGGCGGGCGATCCGCTTGTCGCGAACGGCTGGTATGCGCGCGCCTATCGAAACATGCCGGATGGCGAGACGTGGGTGCTCGAATGGATCGAGTTGCAGATGGGGCAGCCGGACGGCCCGAACATGCTCGACGTGGCGACCCGCTTCTGCGCGGCACAGCCCGCCAATGCACTGGGCTGGTTCCAGCTTGGCCTGCTGTATCAGCGCGTGGGCCGGCACGATGCCGCTCTCGCGGCGTACGCGAAGGCCGACCGGCTCGACCCGGCTGTATCGATGCTGCAGAACAACACCGCGGCGGCCCATATCGAACTCGGCAATCTGCCGCGGGCGAAAGCGATTCTCGAACCGCTTCTGGTGCGCGAGCCGGCGAATGCGCTGGCCTGGAACAATCTGTCGGTCGTCCTGCTCGGCCTGCGCGATCTCGCCGGCGCGGAAGTCGCGTCCGAACGCGCCTGCACGCTGGCGCCCGATTACCCGGTGGCGCTTGTGACCCGCGTGCAGGTCCTGAAGGAACGGCAGCAATGGGATGCCGCGCTGGCTGTCGCGCAGCGCGCCGGGCAACTGGACCCGGCCAATCCGTTGGTCATCTGGGCGTTGGCCATGCTGCAACTGGCACAGGGCGATTACGCGAACGGCTGGGCGAACCACGAATCACGCTGGTTCGGCTCGCGCGAGTTGCGCGACGCGGTGCCGAACCTGCCGTCGCCGCGCTGGAATGGCGAATCGTTCAAGGGCCGCACATTGTTCGTGTGGGGCGAGCAGGGGAATGGCGATGCGATCCAGTTCGCGCGCTTCCTGCCACGGATCGCGGCGCGCGTTCACGAGGAAGGAGGACGGCTCGTCTACTGCTGTTTCTCGCAACTGCTGCCGTTGTTCGCGCGCAGCTTCGTGGAGAGTGTCGACGAGATCGTGCCGCACGATACGGCGGTTCTTCCGGCGCACGATTTTCATTTGCCGCTCGGCAGCCTGCCGCTCGTGCTTGGCGTAACAGAGGATCGTCTCGCCGATGCCGCGCATTATCTGAAGCCCGCTTCCGATGCCGTCGCGCGCCGGAGCGCGGGGCCGCGTGCACAACGGCCTCTGCGCGTCGGGCTCGTCTGGAGCGGCAGCCGTACGCATCAGCGCAATCCGCTGCGTGCGATCGATCCGTTGCTCTATGCGCGTGCATTTCATGGCGTCGAAGGCGTCGAGTTCATGTGTCTGCAGGTCGATGCCGCCGACGATGTCGCGGCGATGCGGCATGCGGGTCTGTCCATCGAAGACCCCACCGTGGCATGGGGATCGTATGACGACACCGCCTCGGCGCTGTCGACGCTCGATCTCGTGGTGACGGTCTGTACGTCGGTGGCGCATCTCGCCGGCGCGCTCGGTGTGCCGACATGGCTATTGCTGGACGTCAATCCGCACTGGGTCTGGTCGACGGAGCGTACCGACAGCGCGTGGTATCCGGGCCTGAAGCTTTATCGGCAGAGCGCGTACCGGCAGTGGGAACCTGTCGTGGAACGGGTTGCCGTCGATCTGACGCGAGTCGCGGCCGGCCTGTCCGACGTGGCGCCCGTCGAAGTGTGAGCCGGCAAGGATCACCACATAGCCCCCGTCACGATCGACAATTTGGAGAGTGCCAGATGCGATCGCATTGTGTTCTGAGTTTCCTGACCGGCCATGCGCCGGCGGCGTTTGCCAATCACGCGCGCTATGCCGACACGCACGGCTATCGCCACGTATGCGTCGATGCGTCGGACGGGCCGCGCAGCGCCCAGGTCCAGACCTTGCATCGCTACGAAGCGCTGCTGCATGCGCTCGACGGCTGTCCGGCAGACGGGATCGTTCTGTTGCTGGGCGAGGATGGGCTCGTCGTCGAGCCGCATGCGCTCGACCGGCTGATGGCGGGGCGGGACGCGCTGCTGGTCGGCGTCGAGAAAGGCCGGCCGCAGACCGACGTGCAGTTCTGGCGCAACACACCCGCGACGCGCGAGCGCATCTACCGGATCATGCAGCGTTGCAGGCTCGGCGGTGAGCCGTTCGTCGATGCCGCGACCGTGCTGGGAGATGAACCGGTACATCCGTGGCACGAGCGGATCGACGACCTGTATGCGGTGATGCACGCGGGCGCCAACATCGATCCGTACTGGCGGCGCGCGGCGACGTTTGCGCTCAGTCTGGGCGATCTGCATGATTCGCCATCCGAAGCGAGTGCCGCGCCGCGCATTCGCGAGATTCTGTGCGCTCACCTGGAAATGTCGGGGCTCCGGGGGCTTGCGCCTTTCTCGTTCGAGACGCCGGCTGTCGATGCCTCGGCCGATCGCAGCACCTATGCACCTCACAACGCGCCTCAAAACGCGCCCGGCAACGTGTCCGCCAGGGACGTCGCGTTCGTCATGCTTTATACGCCCGGCATTGCCGGCTATGGCGGCATCGCGGAAAGCAATCTGCGGCAGTACTGCGAGCGGCATGGCTACACGTTTTACGTGTATCGCGACACGCCGGCTGAAATCGGCCTGTCGGGAACCGGGAACTGGTTCAAGCCGTGGCTTCTCGACGCTTATCTGCCGCACCACGAATGGGTCATCTGGGTCGATGCGGATGTGTTGATCCTCGATCACGAGCGGCCCATCGACGATCTGCTGCGCGGCCGCGATCGTCTGCTCGCGCGCGACATCGGGCAATGGCCGTTCAATTCGGGCGTGATGGGATTCCGCCGTACCGAGGGAAACGCGGCGATGCTGCGCGGGCTGAAGGCGCGCATTCGCGGCCTGGCCGATCGGTCGTCCGTGTATGCGCACAACGGCGACCAGTTCTACTTCATCGAAGCGATGAAACAGTCGGGCTTGCTCGACGAGGCGGACATTCTGAGTCCGCTCGTCATCAATACGCCGTGGTTCATGGTCGGTCCGGACAGTTTTATCGCGCACTACTACGGCATGTGGACGGAGATGCGCACGCTCGTCATGGCGTACGACGAAGCCCGGCGTCTCGTGCGTGATTTGCAACGACAGGAGAAATGACGCGGGTTCCAACACTCTTCCGGGACATCGGTATGTCTCTTCTCGGCCAATTGTTGGCTCACGCGGTTCCGCAGCAATTCTCACGCAGGCGCGTGCTCGTGCGCACCTGCTGCGCGTATGACGCCGGTGTTGGCGCTGGACATCGGAAATGGACTGGAAACAACCGGGAAGCAGCCGGGAAGCAACAGGCAAGCATAGGGGAGCGTCCCGTTTCGCAGTTGGAAAACAGTAGAGAGGTGCTGTGGTAACCGATCCGTAGCGTGTGCTCATACTCCGATGCCGTACCGAAGCACGGAGCGACGTGGTATGAATCTGGAGAATACGATGAATAACACAAGGCCTGAACCCAACAGATTCCCATTCATCTGGGATCGCATCATCGCCGTCATCATCGTGGTCAGCGGACTCGCGATGGCTCTCGGCGGCGGCTGGCTTCTCGCGCTGCATGGCAGTCCGTACTATGTGTTCGCCGGCATTCTGCTCATCTGGTCCGGTGTGCTGCTGTGGTTTCGAAGCCTGAAAGGCGCAGGGATATTCGGCATCGTCTATCTGATTACGCTGCTCTGGACGCTCTACGAAACCGCACTGCGCTTATGGGGATGGGTGCCGCGCATGGGCTTCCTCACGGGCCTTGCGTTCTTCGTCGCGCTGATGCTGCCGCGGCTGGCCGACCGAGCGGGACAAAGCGGGCATTACCGTGGTTTGGCCAAGATCCTTGCAGGCATCTGCATTGTGTTTGCGGGCACCGCATTTGCGCTGTCGTTCATTTCGCAGCAGAGCTATCTGTCCGCGACGGCAATGCCGGATACGCCGCTCGTCGCCGGGGACGAGTTACATGCGCCGCAACCGGATGCCGACTGGACCCATTACGGCCGCGATACCGACGCCACCCGTTATTCTCCGCTCGACCAGATCAACCCCGGCAATGTGAAACAGCTTCAGGTTGCCTGGGTCTATCACACCGGCGATCTGCCGCCCAAGGGCAAGGTCAACAAGTGGGCGGCCGAAATGACGCCGATCAAGGTGGGCGACGGCCTTTATCTGTGCACCGCGACCAACAATCTGGCGAAGCTCGACCCGACCACCGGCAAGGCAATCTGGACTCACGACGTCGGGACGCAGTATAAGAGCGTGCCCTATACCGCCGCCTGCCGCGGCCTCGAACACTATGTATCGCAGACGATTTCCACGGGCCAGCCGTGTCACGAGAAGATCATCGAGGGGACGATCGACGGCCGCCTGATCGCCGTCGACGCATCCACGGGCGCCTCGTGCGAAGGCTTCGGCGAGCACGGCCAGGTCAGTCTGCTCGACGGACTCGGCAAGACCGTGCCGGGCTTCGTCGCGATGACGTCGCCGCCCGTTATCGTCAACGACACCATCGTGGCCAATCACGAGGTGCTGGACGGCCAGCGCCGCTGGGCGCCGTCGGGCGTGATTCGCGGCTTCGACGCCGATACGGGCGCCTTCAAATGGGCGTGGGACGTCAATCGTCCGGGCCAGCGCGGCGAGCCGGGCGTCGGGCAGGAATTCAGCCGCGGCACGCCGAATTCGTGGGGGCCGATGGCGGGCGACGACAAGCTCGGTCTCGTCTATGTGCCGACCGGGAACTCGGCGGCCGACTACTACAGCGCCATGCGCACGCCCGCCGAGAATCGCGTCGCGTCGTCGATCGTGGCGCTCGACGCGGCAACGGGCGAGGAGCGCTGGGTATTTCAGACCGCCCACAAGGATGTGTGGGACTACGACATCGGCTCGCAGCCGACGCTGTTCGACTTTCCGGGACAAAGCGGCCCGGTGCCGGCGATGGTCATCCCGACCAAGCGCGGCCAGCTGTTCGTGGTGGACCGTCGCAACGGCCAGCCGCTGCTGCCCGTCGAGGAGCGGCCGGCGCCGCAGGGCAACGTGCCGAACGATCCGCGTACGCCGACGCAGCCGTGGTCGACCGGGATGCCGCGCCTCGGGTTTGCCGATCTGCAGGAAAGGACGATGTGGGGCATGACGCCATTCGATCAGTTGTACTGCCGGATCAAATTCCGCCAGGCGCACTATGTCGGCGAGTTTACGCCGCCGATGGTCGGCCAGTCGTGGATCGAGTATCCGGGATACAACGGCGGCGTCGACTGGGGTAGCGTCGCCTACGACCGGACGAGGGGCGTCCTGATCGCCAACTGGAACAACACGCCGATGTACGACCGGCTGCTGTCCCGCAAGCAGTCCGACGCCATGGGGCTGTATTCGATCGACGATCCGCGCCATACCGACAAATCCGGCGCGGAAGGCCCGGGGGCGATGGCCGATACGCCGTACGGCGTGGACGTGCAGCCGTTCCTGATGCCGCTCACGCAGGTTCTCTGCAACGAACCGCCGTACGGCATGATGACCGCGATCGACATGCATACGCAGAAGGTCATCTGGCAGCATCCGTTCGGCACCGCACGGGCGAACGGTCCGTTTGGATTGCCAACCTATATGCCGATCGAAGTCGGCACGCCGAACAACGGTGGGCCGATCGTCACGGGCGGCAACCTGATATTCGCCGGCGCCGCAACGGATAACCTGATCCATGCGTTCGACCTGAAATCGGGCAAGATGCTGTGGAGCGATCTGCTACCGGGCGGCGGACAGGCGACGCCGATGACCTATTCGGTCAACGGCAAGCAGTATCTGGTCATCATGGCGGGGGGGCATCACTTCATGCGCACGCCGGCCAGCGATGCACTCGTGGCGTATGCGCTGCCGGACAGTGCGATATCGGGCGGGGCGTCGCAGTAGTCGAGTAGTCGAACCGGCGCGGCTGGCGGTGCGGCACGCGCGGTTCGAATCACGCTTGCGAAGCACTGAAGGCGGCCGGCTTCGCATCGATCGCGCAGGATCAGACCGGCCGCCAGTGACCCGGCACCCACTGCCAGTGATTGCCTTCCCAGCGGTAGTGACCCTTGACCCAGACATAGCCCGGTGCGGGCGCAGCCGGTACGATTTCGGCCACCGGCGCGGGTTGAGGCGGACGCACGGGCTCCACGACACAGCCGGAAAGAAGAACGCCCGCAGCCAGTGCGCTGGCCATGATCAGAGACGCTTTGGTTTTCATATCGTCGATTCCTCTTTTGTTCGGATACGGACACGTACGGACACGGCTTGTGGCCGCGTCTTCGTTGAACGCCCGAGACGTATGAATCCGTCGCGCGAGTCTGTAAGAGGATGTAAGTCGACGCTCTGGCGCGCCGGCAAGATACCTTGCGCGGCGGTCCGACTTTTATTTCCGGCCGGGATGGCGTGCTAACCACACGCTCGCGGATGCCATCACTGCGCGCCGATCGTCCCCGTCGCCAGGGCGAGCGCGGCCGCGGCCGACAGCGCGCCGCAATAGCTGTCCACTTCGGCATTGCGCGCCGCCAGCAACTGGCTCTGCGCGATCGTCGCCTCGGTGATCGAGCCGACGCCATGCCGGTACGCGCTGAACGCCGCGTCGTAGCTGGTCTGGGCGGCAGCGACGAGCGCCTTCGCGGCATCGTGCGAGGCGAGGCTCGTCTGCACCGCGTTCTGTGCGGCGACAACCTGGCGGACGGCTTCCTCTTTCGTGCGCGTGAGGCGCGCGGATGCGCTCTGCGCATCGTTGCGCGCCTGCATCAGCACGGCCGAGCGCAGGCCGCCGTCATATAGCGGAATCGAGATGCCGAGAAACACGCCGCCGCCGTAGCGGCTGCCGTTCAGGTTGACGGTCGGCGCCTGATCGCCGATCGCGGGCAGCGCGGAGAGGGCCGTGTGCCCGCTCGCATACGAGGTCGATGCGGACAGGAACACCTTCGGCATGAACGCCGCTTCGGCGGCCTTGATCTTCGCGCGATCGGCCTTTTCGAGTGCATAGGCGTTTTGCAGATCGGGGCGGCGCGCGATCGCGTCCGCGACGATCGTGTCGATCGACGAGCCGAGCGCGGGCGGCAGCGGCCGTTGCGGCAACGCGGCGATCGCCGGCTTCGACAACGGCGAGATGCCGAGTGCGGAGACGAGGTCGAGGTAGCCGTCGCTGGCCGCGCCGCGCGCCTGTACGAGCGCGAGGTTGGCCTGCTCGCGGTTCTGCGTCGCCTGCGCGACTTCGACGACCGTGCCGACGCCCTGTTTGAAGCGCGCACGCGCCGCCGCAAGAATCGTGTCCGCGTTCGCGAGCCCCTGCTGCGCGCTCTCGGCGTGCGCTCGCGCGGCGGCGTAGCGGTAGTACGCGACGGTCACGTCGTGGATCACCTGCTGATGCACGGCCGTGAACGCAACGTTCGACGCGATCGATACCTGCTCGGCCGCCTCGACGCGCGCCGCGCGTCCGCCGAAGTCGAACAGCAGCCATTGCAGCGACAGCGCCGAGATCGTGCCGTGGCCCTGGTCGAAGGGGGCACGCGCCGCGGGAAGAATGGTGTCCGCGTTCGCGAGCCCCTGCTGCGGGCTCTCGGCGTGGGCTCGCGCGGCGGCGTAGCGGTAGTACGCGACGGTCACGTCGTGGATCACCTGCTGATGCACGGCCGTGAACGCAACGTTCGACGCGATCGATACCTGCTCGGCCGCCTCGACGCGCGCCGCGCGTC
>NZ_JAAGPQ010000159.1:0-7861 GCF_017104985.1 Paraburkholderia sp. Ac-20342
TGCCCCTGCGCCCGCCGCAAGCGGCACGCGCAAGAAACGCGGTACGGCCACCACCACGCCGGTCGAGGCGCAGAAGCTCTTCGTGCTCGACACGAACGTGCTGATGCACGATCCGAGCTGCCTGTTCCGTTTCGAGGAACACGACGTCTATCTGCCAATGATGACGTTGGAAGAGCTCGACAACCACAAGAAAGGCATGTCGGAAGTCGCGCGTAACGCGCGCCAGGTGAGCCGCACGCTCGACGCGCTCGTCGCCAATGCCGGCGACATGGCCGACGGCATCTCGCTCGCGCGCCTCGGCAGCCGCGAGGCGTCGGGCCGCCTGTTCTTCCAGACCCGCCTCACCGCGATCGAGCCGGTCGAAGGCCTGCCCGAAGGCAAGGCCGACAACCAGATCCTCGGCGTGGTGCGCGCGTTGCAGCGCGATCGCGCGGACCGCCAGGTCGTGCTGGTGTCGAAAGACATCAACATGCGCATCAAGGCGCACGCGCTCGGCCTGCCCGCCGAAGACTACTTCAACGACCAGGTGCTCGAAGACAGCGATCTGCTGTACACGGGCATCCGCGCGCTGCCGCAGGATTTCTGGACCCGGCACGCGAAGGGCATGGAAAGCTGGCAGGACACCAAGACCGGCACGACGTACTACCGGGTCACGGGGCCGCTGTGCGCGTCGATGCTCGTCAACGAGTTCGTCTATCTCGAGCCGCAGAACGGCGAGCCCGCGTTCCATGCGCTCGTGCGCGAAATCAACGGCAAGACGGCGCTGCTGCAAACGCTGCGCGACTACGGCCACCACAAGAACAACGTGTGGGGCATCACGGCGCGCAATCGCGAGCAGAACTTCGCGCTGAATCTGCTGATGAACCCGGAAATCGACTTCGTCACGCTGCTCGGCCAGGCCGGCACCGGCAAGACGCTGGTCGCGCTCGCGGCGGGCCTCGCGCAGGTGCTCGACGACAAGCGCTACAACGAGATCATCGTGACGCGCGCGACGGTGCCGGTCGGCGAAGACATCGGCTTTCTGCCCGGCACCGAAGAGGAAAAGATGCAGCCGTGGATGGGGGCCTTCGACGACAACCTCGAAGTGCTGCAGAAAACCGACGACGCCGCCGGCGAATGGGGCCGCGCCGCGACCCAGGAGCTGATCCGCTCGCGCCTGAAGATCAAGAGCATGAACTTCATGCGCGGCCGCACGTTCGTGGACAAGTATCTGATCATCGACGAGGCGCAGAATCTGACGCCGAAGCAGATGAAAACGCTCGTCACGCGCGCGGGTCCGGGCACGAAGATCATCTGCCTCGGCAATATCGCGCAGATCGACACGCCTTACCTGACCGAAGGCAGTTCGGGCCTGACCTACGTGGTCGACCGCTTCAAGGGCTGGGCGCATAGCGGACACGTGACGCTCGCGCGCGGCGAGCGCTCGCGTCTCGCCGATTACGCGTCGGAAATTCTCTAGGCTTCGGCCGGGTTTTTCCCGGCTTTCCCTGGCATCGCAAGCCGCGTCCGGATCGTTCCGGACGCGGCTTTTTTTATCGCCTTGGCGTTCCGCGCCGGCAACACTTAGCGCACAAACTTCAAGTAATTTATCAACAATTCTTGCCGCAGCCGCGTGTGACGGGCTACCATCGCGACATTCAGTCAGTAAACGGGCGTTTACCCGCCCGCCCCGTCTTCATGCTCCGACTCGCGTTTTCGCTGCTGATCGTGCTGTTGCTCGCCGCTTGTGCCGGCGCGCCGCAGAAAACGTCGCGCGGGCCGGCCGGTGGCATCGTCGTGGCGAACGGCGCGTATCACGCGCCGCCGCCGGGCTTCCCCCATTTCGTCGACCACAGCATCGGCCGCGAGGAAATCTCGATCCAGGCGATGAGCCTCGTCGGCGTGCCCTATCGCTGGGGGGGCAACACGCCAGACAGCGGCTTCGATTGCAGCGGCCTCGTGCGCTATGTCGTGCTGCGCGCCGCATCGGTAAATCTGCCGCGCACGACGGCCGAGATGAGCAGCCGCGGCGAATCGATCGAACCCGACGAAATCGCGCCCGGCGATCTGATCTTTTTCAACACGACCGGGCGTGCGCATTCGCACGTCGGCATCTACGTAGGCAAGCTGCGCTTCGTCAATGCGCCGTCGACGGGCGGCACGGTGCGCCTCGACTATCTGACCAATCCCTATTGGGCAAAGCGCTTCGACGGAATCCGCCGCATGGCCGGACCAGCCGCGACGCCGGCGCCGTTCGATACGCCGAGTTATCAGGCGGCGGCGCCGCAGCCGGAGCGTGGCGCGGCGGTGGCGGCGGCAACTGCGGCGGCCGTTCCGTCTACGTCGGGCTATGCGGGTGCACCTGCCGCGTCCGGTGGCATCACGTCCCCGCTGACGAGGCCCGCGCCTCAGGCACCGGTTTACGCAGGCGGTTCGTCCTCGCAGGCTGCGCGCCTTGAAACGGCGCCGAGAGTGCCTTCGGCTGCCGCGCCCGCCCAGCCGGTCGTGGTTTCGACCGCGCCCGCCGGCAACAACGGCGCGACCGCCGCCGCCCAGGCCGACCCGTTCGAGCCGCCGCCTGCAGGTCTCAGCGCCGCGCAATTGCAGGCGCGCTCCGCCGGTGCCGTCGCGCCGACCGCGGCACCGACCGCCCAGGCGAGCGCCTATGAGGCCGTCGCGCCTTCGTCAATGCAACAACCGGCACAGCCTGTGACGAGCGCTCGCACCGTGTCGCGGAACGCCCCCGATGCCATCGACGCCGCCGCCGATGCCTTCGAGCCACCACCGTCCGCTGCGCTCGCCGAACGCCAGGCTCAGCAGGCGCAACGCGCCGAAGCTGGCGGCGGCGTGCAGATCATGCGCGCGTCGACGGCGGCACGTGGCATCCCCGCTCCCACGCAAACCAGCGACGACCCGATCGCCCGCTTTGCGAACGGCAGTTATTGACGCGCCCGTATCCAGCGACCGAGGCTTTTGCTCTGGCGTAGCCGTCTGTGGGTAGCTGGAAGACAGCGCCCGTTGTCATGCGCGCCGAACGCGCGACGGCTGACACACGCCCCCTTTTCGCGCGCCGCACAAAAACACCGCCGCGCGATACGACGCCCGCGCCAATCTGCTATCGTCACCGGATATTCTTCCGACGGCGGGTGATGACGATGGAACTCGGTCTGAAAGACAAGGTGGTGTTGATTACGGGCGGCAGCAAAGGCATCGGCTTCGCGTGCGCGCGGGCCTTCGCGCAGGAGGGCGCGAAGGTCGCGATCGTGTCGCGCGATCCCGCCAACCTCGCGCGTGCCTACGAGCAGTTGAAGCAGGAGGGACTGCACGTGCATCGCACGCGCGCCGATCTGCACGAGCCGCACAGCGCCGCCGATATCGTCGAGGAAGTCAGCACCGCGGTAGGACCGATCGACGTGCTCGTCAACAGTGCCGGCGCGGCGCGCCGCTACGACCCGGAAACGCTCGACGCCGACGCGTTCCGCGCGACCATGGAAGCGAAGTATTTCCCCTACATCTATCCGCAGCAGGAAGTGCTGCGCCGCATGGCCGAGCGTGCGAAGGCCGGCCACGGCGGCGAGCCGGGCACGATCGTCAACATCATCGGCATGGGCGGCAAGATGGCGAGCGACATCCATATCGCCGGCGGCGCGGCGAATGCGGCGCTGATGCTGGCAACCGTCGGCCTCGCGCACTACTACGCGCGCTACGGCATCCGCATCAACGCGATCAATCCGGGCTCGACGCTGACCGAGCGCGTTGAGGAAGCGGTCAGGCTCGAAGCACAGGGCCAGGGCATCGGCAACGAGGAAGCGCTCGCGCGCGGCCAGGCCAAGGTGCCACTCGGCCGCTATGCCAAACCCGAGGAAATTGCCGATGTCGCGCTTTTCCTCGCGAGCCGCCGCGCGAGCTATGTGACCGGCGCGATCATCCCGATGGATGGCGCGAGCGCGCCGTTGATCTAAGCCAGAGGGAGCGTGTTGAGGGGATAGGTGACGCGCGGCGATAGTGGTGGAAGCGTGAGGCAATCGCTAACGAATCGCGCAGTCAGTTCAGTCAGAACAGAGGTAAGACAGCAGGCCAGCGCCAGCGCAGAGGCGCTGACCGAACGAGGCCGGGACTCCCGAAGCCCTCGAACAACCCGCGCCGATCAAACAGCGCGGGCCATCTCAGGCGAGATACACGCAATCACAGAAAGCGGTGACCGAGCCACCATGCGGCACCGGACAGCACCGCGGAAGCCGGAATCGTCAGAATCCATGCCCAGACGATGTTGCCGGCCACGCCCCAGCGCACCGCGCTCAGCTTTTGCGTCGCGCCGACACCGACGATCGCGCCGGTAATCGTATGCGTCGTGGAAACCGGAATGCCGAGCCACGACGCCGTAAACAGCGTGATCGCCCCGCCCGCTTCCGCACAGAAGCCGCCGACCGGTTTCAGCTTCGTGATCTTCTGCCCCATCGTGCGCACGATGCGCCAGCCACCGAAGAGCGTGCCGAGCCCCATCGACAGATAGCAGCCGCCGATCACCCACAGCGGCGGCGCATCCGCGTTCAACGACGCGAAGCCGGTCGCGATCAGCAGCATCCAGATGATACCGATGGTTTTCTGCGCGTCGTTGCCGCCGTGACCGAGGCTGTACAGTCCCGCCGACAACAGTTGCAGGCGGCGGAAACGCCGGTCGACCTTGCTCGGCGGCGTGCGGAAATAGAGCCACGACACCAGCAGCATGAAAAACGAGCCGAGTACGAAGCCGAGCAGCGGCGAGATGAAGATGAACGCGATCGTCTTCATGAGGCCGTCCCAGTTCAGCGAGCCCCAGCCCGACTTGGCGAGCGCGGCACCCACGAGCCCGCCGATCAGCGCGTGCGACGAACTCGACGGAATGCCGTAATGCCAGGTGATGATGTTCCAGGCGATCGCGCCGGCCAGCGCGCCGAAGATCACGTAATGGTCGACGATGTCGGGGTCGATCGTGCCCTTGCCGACCGTCGCGGCCACTTTCAGGTGGAACACGAAATAGGCAACGACGTTGAACGCGGCCGCGAATGCCACGGCCTGCTGCGGCTTCAGCACGCCGGTCGAGACGACCGTGGCGATCGAGTTCGCCGCGTCGTGAAAGCCGTTCATGAAGTCGAAAACCAGCGCGACGGCAACCAGGCCGGCAACGACCCAGATAGCGAGTTGTATCGATTGCATTATGCGTTTTCCAGCACGATGCCTTCGATGATGTTCGCCACATCCTCACACTTGTCGGTGACCGTTTCGAGCAGCTCGTAGATCGCCTTGAGCTTGATCAGAACCTTGACGTCGTCTTCCTCGCGGAACAGTTTCGACATGGCCGCGCGCAGCACGCGGTCGGCTTCCGATTCCAGCCGGTCGATGTCCTCGCACGCCTTAAGGATCTGGCTCGCCTGCTTCATGTCCGCGAGCAGGCTCACGGCGAACTGCACGCGCTCGCAGGTCGCCGTGCAGATATGCGCAAGCTGGCTGGCCTCGGACGTGACCGATTGCACGTCGTACAGCGAGATGGCGGTGGCGACGTCCTCCATCAGGTCGAGGATGTCGTCCATCGTCGTGATCAGTTTGTGGATCTCGTCGCGGTCGAGCGGCGTGATGAAAGTCTTGTGCAGCAGGTCGATGGCTTCGTGCGTGAGTTTGTCGGCAGCCTTCTCGGACTGTTGCACGTTCTGCTTGTGGGTTTCCGCGTCCTGCAGATTGTCGATCAGCAGCTCGAGCTCGTGGCTTGCCGAGACGATGCACGTTGCGTGCGCATTGAAGATTTCAAAGAACTTGCCCTCGGTGGGTGTTAGTCTTGGGATACGAAACATAAGCTGGGTAAGGGTTTTCGGCCTATTTGTGGGTGTGACCGTGAAAAAACCGTGAAATCCCGCTTACACAGACCTTTGCGGGCGCACTGTCACAAAAGCGTCATTGTGCCAGATACGCCCCTTCTGGCTCAGTGCAACTTGAACCGGGTATCTATCAGACGCGGGATTGTCATCAAACCGCCGTCACCCGCGCTTGAGAAGTTCGGCAAACCGTGCCCGCTGGCGAAGTCCTGCTGCGTGCTGGGCGCGACCCGCAAGGCACGTTAGCGCGGGATATTCGCAGAATTCCGCGAACACGCAAGCGCCTACGCTGAGTAATCGTGCGGCGCAGTTCCGGATCGTTCAGATACTTGAGCAGGAACAGCGTGCGGATCACACGTCCAAGCTCGCGAAACGCAAAATACAGCTTGTTCTTAGTGCTTTCGGACCCGAGGCGGCGCAGGATCGTTGACGGCGTCATCCGGCCCGCCTTGATCGACACGGCAACGCGCATCATGTCCGCGTAATCCCGCTCGATCAGACTCCCTTAGCACCATTTGCGTCGACACGGTTCGGCGAGACCCGAAGTTATTTTCGGCCCCAAGCTGTCGCTTCGCATTTCAGAATTTATCTTCGCACCCAAGACCTTTCCAGAGGAAACGTGCGCTAATCATAGCGTTCATCAACTGACATACTTGAAGGAAGCGACTATCATGGGACGTGTAAATTCGACACAGAACGTTCGGCAAGCGCAGGATTATCAGTTAGATGCGGTACGCAATGAGTCTCCTGGCCAAACATCCTCGGCTCGTGCTGCCCCTCGTAGAGAGGCGTCCCCCCAACTAGCAGCATTGACGCGCCCGCCTAGCAGAACCTCTCTTCGTGAAGGCGACACTTATAGAACCATTGGCATGTTGAAAACATCGGGATACGACGCCGATCGCCTAGCGGCCAGCGGTCCCGTTCCCGTACCCTATTTGAGCGCAGTTGAACGCGCTCGGTACCAGGTATCGATAGCAAACGGCATTCTTTCCCAAAAAGGTGAATCAGGCGCTTGGCAACCCATGAACACCGAGGGCATGGGCTACATGTTTGTAATGGACGGCAAGGGAAAGCTCTATGCTGGCGATGAGTCTGTGCTACAACATCACTCGTCTTTTTTAGCGGGAGCCCCAGTCGCAGCAGCCGGGGTGATGGAAGTTGCGTCAGGTCGACTTAGATATATTACGGATCAAAGCGGTCACTATTCACCAACCACTGATCACACAAACCAGCTCCTCCAATTGTTGCAGCACAGAGGCGTCGATCTTTCGAAGGTCCAGATAGATCGCGTAGGACTAAGCAAATCACAATGGGCAAGTCAAGGCGTTGCATTTGAACGCGTTTACCCAGAAGGGACAAGGCGTAAGCCATACTGAATTGGTCCCGGATATTCACCCCTCCGTTTCTCCGCTCAGTCAGGCCGCTGATTTCTCATATCAATCAGCAGTTTAGATCAAGATGTGGCGGATTTTTTGCGAATCCCGGCCGACCCTCAAAAAGCCCCGCTCAGGATTTGATTCCTGACGGGGCTTTGTCTATTGTGTCGCGCCCGGTTAGTCTTCGTATTTGACCGTGTACATTGCCAACCGGGACAGTTTTTCCATGTACGCGCGCATCTGTTCCGCACCGTTGGCGGGTGAACTACCATCGTCATACAGAAAGATTCGATCCGTATCAGGCTTGCCGTGCGTGGACAAACTTGCCGCCGTTTTGGCGGTTATGCTCATGCGTACGGCGCTTGGGTGCGTTTCGTACTCCACCCAATCAGGGCTGGTAGTGCCCAAGGGTTTGTAGTCACGATTCAGAATGATGTATCGCCCGTTCGAAAGCCTTTGCAGGCAGTATGGCATAAACACCCATCGGAAGTCTTTAATGTCCATTTCAGATTATCTAATTGATCGATTCTAAATAGTCCGGCCTGAATAATTCGTTTTGCGCGGCGTTAGCCCTCATGCCGTGAAGACGACAGTGGTCGAGCGGTTGAGCAAAGCGAACAGAACAAGGGCGCAAAGAAGCCGCAGCTTCCTGAGGAT
>NZ_JAAGPQ010000160.1:0-7112 GCF_017104985.1 Paraburkholderia sp. Ac-20342
AGCACCAGACCGGCGGCTTGCTGTTTGAACTCGGGGGAAAACGAACGACGTTGCTTCGGCATCAGACACCTCTCCATGGCGAGCATTCTCGCCTAAATCAGTGTCTGGTTTCATTAGACCACTACACTACGAGGCTTGTCAGCAGCTATTACTTTTTCCGTTAGGCTGCCCGGAACGAAGGCAGCTCGCAGCAGATCTGCGAGTGCTATTTCACTCGTCCTACGCTGTTTATTATCGCCCGGCCGATCAGGCGGTGACGATTATCCGGGTGTTGCACGGCGCCCGCGATCTGGGGGCGATAGCAGATCAGGGTGGGTTCGATCACTGAGGCGTGTCGGTGATCCGCAGCGGGATTTTTTGACCAACCAAGCGGTGAGTCGTGCGCCGATTGCGCGCTACCATATCAAGTTGCGGTCGAACGACGGAGTTACATGATGGGCATCAATACAATTACGATTCGGCAGTTGCTGCAGCGCATTTCCGATGGGGAAGTGCGGGTGCCCGCCTTTCAGAGAGATTTCGTGTGGGAACCTGACCGCGTGCAGTTCCTAATGGATAGCATCTATAAGGGCTATCCCATTGGAACGGTGTTGTTCTGGCGAACGAAAGAGCAGTTGCTCCATGATAGGGATGTCGGTCCGTTCACCTTGCCAGATCCGAAGGCGCAGTATCCAATCGACTACGTGCTCGACGGACAACAGCGTTTGACCTCGATCTTTTCGACTTTTCAGACCGAACTCAAGAAGAACCCGGAGAGCAAGGTCAAGTGGGTCGACATCTACTTCGACTTGCAGGCAAAGCCCGATGCCCAAGACTCGCAGTTCGTGGCACTAGAGGATGCGGAAGTGCAGGATTACCACGTTCCGCTGAGACACCTGTTCGATGTGTCTGAGTGGGCCGCATATACACGAAAAATCTCTGATTCAGACACGCTCAAGGTTCTGGATCGTCTTCAAGCGCTGTTCAAGGAGGCCCAGATTCCGGTTGAAACGGTTGAGACCGAAGAACACTCGAAAATTGCGATTATTTTCGAACGCATCAACCGTGGTGGCGTGCCGCTCGATACCTACCAATTGCTCTCAGCCTGGACTTGGAGTGGCGAATTCGATCTTCGAAAGCGATTCGAGGAGTTGGCTGTCGAGCTTGACGAAGTGGGCTACTTCGATCTTCATGACGACCCGGACCTGCTGCTTAAGTGCTGCGCGGCGGTCGTTCGCAATGATGCATCTGCGCACGCCATCGTTGATCTAAAAGGTGCCGAAGTCCGCGATGCGTTCGCGACATTTCGTACTGGTCTACTCGGCGCAATTGAGTTCCTTCGCCGTGACATCGGCGCGGTCTCGCTGAAGGTGCTGCCCTATAAGTCGATGATCATTCCGCTAGTGCGATGTTTCGCCACTGACAAAGCTGCTGGCTTTCATCCAAACGCCGCGCAGCGAAAGGCCTTATGCAAGTGGTTCTGGCACAGCTGCCTATCTCGGCGCTACTCGAATAGTGTCGACAATGCCATCGCGCAGGACATCGCCGCTGTGCAACAGTTACTTGCGGGAAACACGAGCGAGTTCGACAAACGGTCCATCGTGGTGCAGCCTACCTTTTTCACCACGAACCAGTTCGCGCTGACCTCGGTGAACACGAAGGTTTTTATCCTGTTACTCGCACAGGCCAGGCCGAAATCGTTCCTGTCGGCTGCCGACGTCGACCTTGATGACGTTCTGTTGACCTGCAATCGTACGGAATTTCACCACATTTTCCCAAAGAACTACTTAGCGCTGAACGGCTTCACAAACAAGGCAGAGCAGTTTGTCCTTGCCAACTTTGCGTTTCTATCTCAGAAGGACAATCGCTCCATTCAGGACAAGGCGCCATCCGACTACGCGAAGATGATCCCACCGGGCTCGAAGGATGCGATCCTCGCTGCATCGCTGATCCCTCGTGCAGGATTGGAAGCCCAGTACAAGGACTTCATCGAAGACAGGGCCCGGTTGCTTGCTGATGCGGCCAACAAACTAGTGGCTTAGGGCGGTGCCCGCTCCATCCTAATGCCCAACCTTTTGCGCCTAGATGTATAGCACCGGCCTCAACCTTCTCAGCGGGCTTAGGGCGCAACTCTGGCCGCCAGCAGGTCCTTGCTCCTTCGGTTCCTGAGCATAATTTATGGTCACCTTCAGTCGTGGACGGCACTAGTTGAGCAGTAAAACTCAGATCGATAATCGAACCAAAGTTGCAGTTGAAGGCAGGGGCATTTTTCGGGGCATCTTGTCTTACAATTAGCCTGCCTGCCTTTTTATTGCTGACCGTATAAGGTCCATTCGAGTCCTGCAGCCCGCCAGACAAGGTCTCGCGGGGTTTTCTTTTGCCGGGGTTGCCCAGATTCAGCCGGGGGCAGCAGGGAAGTCAGGGGGGCCGGGTGGGCCAAAGTTAAGCCTAGGGGGCTTATCAAATGGCATCGAACCGGTTGACCGACGTGATTTGTCGGAGCGCGAAGTACGATCCTGACGGATCGAAGAAACTGTTCGACGGTGGGGGGCTCTTTCTGGAGCTGATGCCCACGGGCTCGAAGAAGTGGCGGCTGAAATTTCGGTTCAACGGTAAGGAGAACCGGATGAGCTTCGGCGATTATCCACTGGTCTCATTGGCCGAAGCGCGACGCAGCGAAGAAATTACTGCTCGACGGTATCGATCCGGCTCAGCACCGGGCGGAGGCTCGGCGTCAGCAGGCTATCCGCTCGGAGAACCTCTTCTCCATCATCGCGGAAGAATGGATCGGGAATAAGCGCGACGGATGGAGCGAGCACCATGCTGGCCGCATCCGCAATCAGCTTGACCGCGAGGTGTACCCGGATCTCGGGATGCGCCCAATCAGCGAGATAAATGCCCCGGACCTTCTGGCGGTAATTCGCCGGATCGAGGAGCGCGGGGCACTGGAGACGGCGAAGAAGACCCTCCAGATGTGCGGCCAGATATTCCGGTATGCCGTGATGACGGGCCGAGCCGAGCGCGACCCCTCGGGGGATCTGCGCGGTGCGCTTCGCGTCCGACCGGTCAAGAACATGACGCGCATCGACGCCTCGGAATTGCCGGACCTGATGCGCTTCCCTAGTTTCAGGTACAGCTCGACCGCCCGAACGCGCTCTTCGTATGAATACATGGACTACCTCCAAAGTAGTCCAAGATTTTGTCCGCATCCCCCGTGGGTCAGAATTCCGTGCAAATCAACACGGATATGACAACGGGGCCTCGCGGCCCCGTTTCTGTGTTGCTCTAAACGTTCGTTAGCCCGGCAAGCCACCGTCGTATCCGAACCCGTTCGATGGCACGCGTTCGGGCAGTCCCATGGCCTTCCGAAGCCGCGAGAGGTTGGCAGCGACCGCCGCTTTGCTGCCCCCGACCGTCGGCGTTTTGTGCAGCTCGCGCCATTGTTCGGGCATCTGGTCGGGCGGCACGTCGAAACGCTTCAGCCAGCCTTCGGTCGCGATGGTCGTGTTGAGCATCGGTGCGGTGCTGTCGAGCGTGCCGCTTTGCAGGATGTCCATCGCTTCGGCGATGATGGGGCGCAGTGCCGCGTCGAGCAGCACATAAGCCGGCGGGGGCAGAGGAGGCTTGCCCGGCCCAGCAGACACACCGGATTGCGGCGCGGCGCCGGCTTGAATGATCAAGCCACCGTCTCTCAACGGCTGGCGCACATACCAGTCGGGCGGCAGTGTGAGCGACGCGGCTCCTCCGGCTGCGCGCACGAGGTCCCCGTCCAGCGCGACGAGCCAATCGACTGTCTTGATCTTCCCGACGAGGTCGACGGTGCTCACTCCCATCGGGTCGCCCACGTCGATCCCCGGACCGTAGCGGCGCGCGTAAAAATACTCGCTCGCTTCGTTAGGCTCCCGTCCCATAGGTGGCACGTTGACGGCAAATCCCGCGTGACCGGAGACCGTGGGCAGGGCTTCGCAGAACGTGGCGAACAGCGCCTGAAACACGCCGGGACGCTGTTCGAGGAAGGCGCGCGGGACCGTGAAGTCGATCACGTCCATTCCGCGTCCAAGCTTCGCTTGCCAATCGGCGATCGTAAAAACGGCGAACTCGTAGAACCCCGTCGCGAGCTTGTGCTCAGCACTCGTGAGCTGCACCACCAGCGCTTCGTCGGCGGGAACGGTCTTCGCCAGGTCCGCAAGATCGGGCGCTTTGTCGAGCGGCATGGGCTGCTCGCCCTCCGTGTAGAACCAGCGCAGCGGACCGTCCTTCGACGGCGTTTCTCCGAGCGCGCGGGCGAGCGCTTGGGTGTACTCCTCGATGGTCGCGCGGTATTGCTCAAAACACTTGACGATAGCGGAGCGCACGGCGGGCGCGTGGCCACCACGGAAATACACGACACCGCGCACGACCAGCGCGGCACCCGTGATCGCTTTCTGGTATGCGGGCTCGTACACCCCGAACGGCAGCGTGTCGGCGCGGCGTTCGTCTGCGATCCACGCCTTGATTTCGGATTCAGTCATTTGGATGTTCCATCACATGCCACATCACGGGATCAGCGGAGGGAGTCGGCCAGGCGTTGGAGGCAGTCCGCCACCACCCGGGATGTTCGGAAAGACGCTACCGCTCTTTCCACCCCCACCAAGCAGTTCGTCTATGTCGGACGAGGATGAAGTCTTGGGCTGGCGCTGCGTGGACGTCTCGCCGTCTTGCTTGTCATCACCGCATCCGCACTCTGCGGGGCCTAGCGACACGAACTTCGAACGGCCGCCGGCAATGCGGATGTAATCCCGCTCTTGATTACGACCATAGTCGTCCGGCGGAAACTTGAACTCTACAACCTGCTTGATGTTGCTTTGAACGGGCGGTTGCTCGGGATCGTTCACGATCACGACGTCCGGCCGTCGCAAGTTACCGTTCCCGGCTTTATACGTCTTGCGCCCGCCGGGCCAAAAGTCCTCGATCCATTGGCGAATGTCCAGATGCGGGCGCAAGGGATCGTCCGGGTCCGTCACCGGCTCCGGCGGGGCCGCTTTCATGTTGTAAGTCTGCTCCGGTTTGTAGACCGTCGACGTACCCGATTCGACGCGCGACAGTCCGTTCGCAAAATCGAGGCGCTGCTGGACGCATTTTTGGCGCTGGATCCGACCGTTACGCGTCGCTACACCGATGTTTTTGCACTTGCAAAGGACGGTGCAAAGGACCGCGCGGTCTTTCGCCGAAAGGCGACCGTTGACCCCGACTTGATTCGTTTGCCCCTCGGGCGAGACCCCACCCGTCGAGGATCCCGGACCGTAGTCGCTCATGCGGACGTGCTCCCCGGATGCTCGAACGTCAAGGACGAGGCGTCATGGTTGTCGAGCCAGTCCGTAAACCCATTGGCGTCCGTATTCCCTTGAATCACGCGTCCGTCCGCGGCGCGCACGGTATACGGGTGACCGGCGACCGGCTGACGGGTGACGTCATCGAGCACCTGGAATCTTCCCCGGTATGGCGTTTGCGGGTTGGTCTCCGACACAACGCTTTTCCCACCGCCGACAGCGCCTCCGGGACCGGACGTCGGCTCGGCGGTCGTGTTGCTCTGCGACGCGATAAGCGTTGCGCCACATGCGGTCGTATCTCCTTCGGAGGCGACGGACCGACCGTCGAACGTCACGCCGAGATTTTTGACCCCGACGATCGGATAGATCCCACCACACTTGGGACACGACACCTTGTCACCCAAGAGTGCGAGGGGGACGCCGTTTGACTTGTTCTCCGGCGAACAGGTAAGCACGCGCCCGCCGTGCGAGGTCGTGTCGCCCTCGCGGATAAATGCAAAACCCATAATGCGTGCCCTCTCTTTTTTAGTCGGAGGAATGTAGCACAGCGGGTTTTCCCGAGGCCACCCTGTCAACATTGGCGGGTTTCGCATGCCGCGCTCGGGGCGCTGCTCTAACGCGTGACAGTGCCCGAACGCTGCGTAAACGCAGTCAAGGCGCTGCGCACGCGAGATACGAGGCCCTTAATAACGCGGCCTAACGGGCAAGAAGCGGAGGCGCGCACCTGTCTTCTTCCGGCGGGGCCGCGCGGTACAATGCGTCGACCTTTCCGGCGAAGCTAGAAGAGCCTGTAGGCATCGAAACGGAGTGGCAAAGATTTTTGTTGGTACTTTTGTTGGTACAAATTTGTCCCGGCACGAAGTGAAGCCCCATAGACGCAAGGGATTGGATGACTAATCGAGTCCTGCAGCCCACCAAGTTGCGTTACCCGCATTACCCTGAAAACCCCGCGAGATACTGTCTCCCGGGGTTTTTCTTTTGCCGCCGCGCTCAATCAAAGCTCCCTTGAATCGACTCGACTTCGCCGCCGCCCATTCTCAGCGTCGAGTCGAGCCCGGCACGTCATCCAGTGTGCGGCGGTCGAGACAACAATTGAATCAACATTCCGCACCCGTCTGACGGCGGTGGCGCGTCCAATCGCATCATCGGGACAGAAACTCGCGGATCGCATCGGCGATTTCGCTCGCGTGCGTTTCGAGCGCGAAGTGACCGGTGTCGAAGAATCGCACCACCGCGTCCGGAATATCGCGCCGGAACGCCTCGGCACCCGCCGGCAGGAAGAACGGATCATGCTTGCCCCACACCGCCAGCAACGGCGGCCGATGGGTACGGAAATAGTCCTGAAACGCGGGGTATAACGCGACGTTGTTGCGATAGTCGCGGAACAGGTCGAGCTGGACCTCGTCCGCGCCGGGGCGGCTCAGGTAGAAGCTGTCGAGCGAATAGCCGTCCGGAGACACGCACGCCGTATCCGGCACGCCATGCGTGTATTGCCAGACGGTCGCTTCATGCGCGAGCAGCGCGCGCAGTGCCTCGCGATTGGCCGGCGACGCGTCCTTCCAGTACGAGCGAATCGGATTCCAGCCGTCGCTGAGTCCTTCTTCGTAAGCGTTGCCGTTCTGCGAAATGATCGCGGTGATCCGCTCGGGATGCCTGAGCGCGAGCCGGAAGCCGGTTGGTGCGCCGTAGTCGAATACGTAGTCCGGCCTGAATAATTCGTTTTGCGCGGCGTTAGCCCTCATGCCGTGAAGACGACAGTGGTCGAGCGGTTGAGCAAAGCGAACAGAACAAGGGCGCAAAGAAGCCGCAGCTTCCTGAGGATCA
>NZ_JAAGPQ010000161.1:0-7086 GCF_017104985.1 Paraburkholderia sp. Ac-20342
CGGGCGCGGCGGCGCGCCTCGACGCGATCGCGCCGCTCCGGGCGCGTTACGCGCAGCGCACGACGCCGCGCGCGTTCGATGCGGGCGCGCCGCAGAACATGATCAGCCTCGAAGGCGTGTATCACGACATTCTGCGGCTGCTGCCGGAGCGCGCGAGCATCGCGAGCGATGCCGGCACGTTCGGCGGCTGGCTCATGCGCTACTACCGCTGGAAGCATCCGCGCACGCTGTTCGCGCCGACCGCGGGCGGCATGGGCTACGCGCTGCCGGCGGCGATCGGCGCCAAGATGGCGCGGCCCGACGAACCGGCGGTCTCGTTCTCCGGCGACGGCGGCTTCGCGATGACGATGAGCGAGCTGGAAACGGCGGTGCGTCTGCGCCTCAAGGGGTTCGTCGCGCTCGTGTTCAACAACAACAACTACGGCACGATCACGATGCATCAGCGCCGGGAGTTTCCGGGCCGCGCCGTCGCGACGGAACTGGGCGCGATCGATTTCGCGATGCTCGCCGAGTCGATGGGTGCGAAAGGCTTCACCGCGCGCACCAATGCCGAGTTCGCCGAGGCGTTCGCACGGGCGCTCGCGCACGACGGCCCCGCGTTGATCAACATTCTTTACAGCCCGGATCGGCTTTCGCCGTGGGCGGACGAGCGTGCATCATGAGCCAGACGTTGAAAATCGAAGAGGCGCGGCCGCTCGAACTGGTGACGGGGCAGCGTGCCAGTGCGCCGCAGGCGAACACCGCAGCAAACACCGCCGCGATCAGCGTCGATCACGTGTTCAAGCGCTTCGGTTCGAAGAAGGGCGACGTGCAGGCCGTCAGCGACGCCTCGCTGACGATCGCGCGCGGCGAATTCGTCTCGATCGTCGGTCCGAGCGGCTGCGGCAAGAGCACGCTGCTCAATATGATCGCAGGCCTGATGCCGGTCAGCGAAGGCCGCATCGAGGTGCTGGGCAAGCCCGTAAAGGGGCCCGTGCATGAACTCGGCGTGGTGTTCCAGCAGCACCTGCTGCTGCCGTGGCGCACGATCCTCAACAACGTGCTGCTGCAGATCGAAGTCCGCAATCTGAATCGCGCGGAGTATCTGCCGCGCGCGCAGCAACTGCTCAAGCGGGTGGGCCTTGGCGACTTCGCCGAGCGCTTCCCCGACGAACTGTCGGGCGGCATGAACCAGCGCGCGGCGATCGTGCGCGGCCTCATGCACGATCCCGGTGTGCTGCTGATGGACGAACCGTTCGGCGCGCTCGACGCGATGACGCGCGACCAGATGTGCCTCGACTTCCACCAGCTGTCGCGCGAGCAGGGCAAGACGGTGCTGTTCATCACGCACTCGATCACCGAGGCGGTGTTCCTGTCGAACCGGGTCGTCGTGATGTCGCCGCGGCCCGGCCGCATCGAGGAGATCGTGCCGATCGAGCTGGCCGGCGAGCGGCACGTCGACATTCGCGACGAGGCGGAATTCACGCGCTATACGCGGCACATCCGCCGCATCTTCGAAAAAATGGGCGTATTGAAAGAGGAGCGCCGGTCATGAATCAGAGTTCGACATCGCAAGGCTCCGTGCGCCGTGTGTTCAGCGCGCTATGGGCCCGGTTTCCGGTGCTGATCGTGCTGGTCGCGATCGTCGCCGTGTGGGAAGCGGGCGTCGATATCGGCCACGTGCCCTCGTATCTGCTGCCGCCGCCGAGCAGCATCTGGGTGTCGCTCGTCGATCATCGCGCCAATCTGCTCGCGCATATGTGGGTCACGCTGATCGAAACGCTGGCCGGCTTCGGCCTGAGCATCGCGATCGGCGTGCCGCTCGCGGCGCTGATCGTCTACTCGCGCGTATTCGACCGGATCGTCTATCCGATCCTGATCGCGTCGCAGTCGGTACCGAAGGTCGCGCTCGCGCCGATCCTGCTGGTCGCGCTCGGCTACGGCATCCTGCCGAAGATCATCGTCGCGTTCCTGATCGCGTTCTTTCCGGTGGTCGTCAATACCGTCACCGGTCTCGCCTCGGTCGATCGCGATACGCTCAAGCTGATGCGCTCGATGGGCGCGACGAAGGCGGCCGTGTTCAGCAAGGTGCGCTTTCCGCATGCGGTGCCGAGCATGATCGCCGGGTTCAAGGTGGCGATTGCGCTGGCCGTGGTCGGCGCGGTGGTGGGCGAGTTCGTCGGCGGCCGGGCGGGGCTCGGCTACTACATGATGCTGGCGACCGGCAATTTCGACGCGCCGCTCGTGTTTGCCTGCGTCGTGGTGCTGACGCTGGTCGGCATCGTGCTGTTCTATGCGGTGGGTCTGCTCGAACTGCCGATGGCGCGCTGGAACCGCTCGGTGCGTATCGCGCGCGCCGCGGAAGCCGGCAGCGCATTCGGGATGTGACGGCAATGGCGAATCTCCCGGTTTCCTTGCCGTCCCGAGGCGCGGACCTGATGGAGCTGACGCACCTCGGTGCGATCTGGCCCACCAAGTTCAGCTTCGCGCATTCGTTCCTGCGCACGGTGTGCCGGATGGACTTCTCGTGCGAAATCAGCGAGCTGCGCCTCGACGATGCCGGCCGCGGCCACATCGCCTACCGGGCGCGGCTCGACGGACACACGATGACGTTCGTGGTGTTTTCCGACCCGCTGCCGGAGCATCAGCAGCAGGACCGCATCATCGCGACGCGCTGGGACGCATGGGCGGCGCTCTTTATCGGCGAGCCGTCGGCCGAGGATATCGAGCAGTCGCGCGAGCAGATCCAGCAGGTGACGTGGGGGCGCGCTGCGCCGCGCACGCTCGCCTGGTCGCGGGCGAACCGCAGCGCGCGCCTGTTCGAGCATGTGGTGGCGTCGCTCGCGGCCGGACAGCAGCCCGATCCGCGCCAGTTGAACCAGATCGGTTATCTGAT
Source organism: Paraburkholderia sp. Ac-20342 (assembly GCF_017104985.1). Classification (NCBI taxonomy): domain Bacteria; kingdom Pseudomonadati; phylum Pseudomonadota; class Betaproteobacteria; order Burkholderiales; family Burkholderiaceae; genus Paraburkholderia; species Paraburkholderia sp. Ac-20342. Next base: position 2,876 of record NZ_JAAGPQ010000161.1, read on the forward strand.
CCGCACCACCGGGTTTAGCGGCAATGGCCGCAACGGCATGCACGATTACGCGTATCTGCGCCAGATCGGCCATCCGTTGCAGGCGCCGTATCACGCGCAAATGATGGCGGCTTACCTGTGGCGCGAGTTCGGCTACGACCTCGCACTGCACCTCGCGCGCGTGCGCAATCCCGCCGCCGTGGATCTTTCCGACGAATCGCGGCGCTTCGTCGGCGTCGGCAACTCGTCGGGCATCGGGCTCGTGCCGTTCGTGGTCCGGCATCCGCGCCTGCTCGACCGCTGGATTGGCGCGCGCGAACAGGCTCTGGCCGAGATGTATCGCGAGCGCTTCGAAGCGGACGATTCGCGTTGCGACGAGTTCGATCGTCAACTGGAGCGCGCCATCGAGTATTTCGCGCACGAGCCGACCGGCGACCTCGACGAGTTCGCGCCGAGCGAGGCGATTCATGCCGAGCTGCTCCAGGTGCGCGCGCAGTTCGCCCACTTGCGCGCCGGGTGGAAGGCCGGCGCGAGCCGCTCGAATCCGCTGGCCGAACTGCTCGTCAGCTGGCGGGGGCGTTGCTGCCTGGAGACCGGCGAGCTGCTGAACTCGTTGCTGCTCGAATGCCACGAAGGCGGCAACGTCGACGCGAATACGCTGCATGCCGACGAATCGCTGCCGTTCGATCCCACGCAGAAGGCCGGCGCGCTGAAGGACCTGATCGAGACGCATCTCGCATGGGTGAGCCGTTTCACCGTGGAAGGCGAGCGGCCTTTTTTCTGGTACGCATCCGAGGAAAACATGGAGCCGCGGCGCGGCAGCCGCGACATCGACGAGGGCGAGCAATATGCGCTGCCCGTCGACGTGATGGGCCGTGTCGAAGAGCTGCTGTCCCGTCTGCGCGCCGTGCCGCCCGAGCAGACGCTCGGCCGCTTTCTGATCGCGCATCCGGACATGCGCTTCATGGTCGGCTGGGTCAGCACGCTGGCGGATTCCCACTACGCGATTGCGCGCACGGATCTGCTCACGAAGGACTTTTCCCCGCTGCGCATCATGCGTTTCCAACTGGCGACCTACGGCATGCTGAAGTTCCGCCCGCGTTCGCGCACATGGCTGCGCGCGACACTGTTCCAGGGCGCGGGGCTGCCTCGCGAGCTCGCGGCCGGCCATGCCGGCGACGGTTTGCTGCCGAGCGTGCCGCACGGCTACGAATTGACGGAGGAACCGCTTCTTGGAGAATGAACTGTTGTCGGCTTCGGTTCGCCTGTCCGGCAAAGAGGTGCCGGGCTTGGCCGTGCGCGTGCTCGGGACGGCGTTGATGCCGTGGGGCGCGAGCGCCGGCGCGGCGGAGGCCGTCGAGTTCGGCGAACTGGCGGGCTGGCGGCGCCTGAGCCGGCTCGCGCGCGAACTCGATGCCTTCGATGCGTCGATGTGGCGCGCGCCCGATATCGTCGCCGAGCACGAAGACCATGCGCTATGCGAGGCGAACGGCGGCTCCGCGCTGTTCTTCGGCGCCGCGCTGGCCGACTGGCTGGGCGCCTGGGCGGGGCAAAGCGGGCGGGTCGTGGTCGCGCTGCGCAACGTTGCCCATGCCGCCGATCTGCATGCGATCCCGTACTGGCTCGCGCGGCGCGGATACGCGGGATGTGTCGCCACGGGACTCGGTGTGGCGGCGGGCGCGGGGCAGCGCGACGGAAGCGGGATCGTGTTCAGCGTGGCCAGTGCCGAAGGCGACGGCTGGCAGTATCGGGCCGCGCATGATCCGATGGCTGTGCCGGGCGCCGCCTGCTCGTTGCTGTCGGCGCTAAAGCACGGCGCGCCGCCGCGCACGGCATTCGACGCGCTGCTGCAAACCGGCGGCCACTCGCAGGCGGACGTGCGCGACTTCGCATGGCTGGAGGGGAACGATGCCGTCGTCGTTGCGGCGCCGGCGCGGAGCTTGAGCGGTTTTATCGGCGACGCCTGCGCGTACGCCATCGATTCGCAGCACCTGAGCGCGCTGAAGGCGCGGGCCATGGCCGAAGGGTGGCCGATCCCGCGTGACGAATGGGAGCGGTTGATGCGCTTCGCCGACCGAAGCCTGATCCGCACGTCCGAGCGTTCGCGCGAAGGCGCGGGTTGATTTTATCCAGACGGGACACAGTCATGAAGATAGTTGTCGTACATCATTTCGTCTTGCCGGGACAGCACGAGGCGGCGCACAGGCGAATCGGGGAAGTCACGCGGCGCATGGGTACCCGCGATGGCTTGATGTTCCGCCACGTCGGCGCACGCGCCGGCATGCCGGACTGCCTGACCTCGGTCACGGGCTGGCGCAGCGAGAGCGATTGCGCCGGGTGGGAAGCGTACCGGGATTCGCTGCCGCCGATCGGCGGCGACAACCCGTATTCGAAGGTCGAGGAACTGGCGGTGATCGTTCCTTCGTCCGATGAAAAGGGCGCGGCCGGTTGAGGCAAGGGGCGCGGCTGTCGCGCCCCGGTTTCGTCTTATTTAATCAGGATGTCGAATCTGTTGGTGGGGATGTGAAGTAGGTGGTACAGGTTTCATGAAAAAATTCTTACAATATAAATTGGTTAGGAGGTCAAATGAAGAAGGCATGGATGTTGATCGCGCTTCTCGCTGCATCGGATTACGCATCGGCTCAAAGCTCGGTGACGTTGTTCGGTCAGATCGACGAGGCAATCGCCTACATTAACAATGCGGGCGGCGGCGCTTCGGTGCGCATGCGCAGCGGCACGTGGGTGGGTTCCCAGTGGGGGCTGACCGGCAACGAAGACCTGGGCGGCGGATACCGGGCTTTCTTCCGCCTCGAAAACGGTTTTGATCTGAATACCGGCAAACTCGGGCAGAACGGCCGGCAATTCGGCCGTCAATCGTATCTGGGGCTCGGCACGCCCTACGGTAATCTGACGTTCGGCCGCCAGTACGACATGGTGGTCGATTATGTCGGCCCGATCATGGCGAACGGACGGGGCAGCGCGCCGGCCTACGACATCGACAATACGGGCAATGACTGGCAGACCAGCAACTCCGTCAAGTATACGACGCCGACTTTCCACGGATTTTCCGCCGGCGCGCTGTATGCGTTCGGCGGCGTGCCGGGTCAGTTCTCGACCAACAGCGTGGTGAGCGCGGGCGCGGGCTATACGGGCGGTCCGTTGCAGGTCGGCGCGGCGTATACGTCGGTGCGCAATCCGTATGCGACGTGGTTCGACAGCACCGGTGCGTCCAATATCCTGATCTTTGGCGCTTATCTGCCGAACGCGCGTGCCCTCAACATTGCGGCAGGCGGCGTTTCATATAAGTTCGGCAATTTGATCGGCCGTGTCGGGATGTCGCATTCCGATCTGACCCAATCGATCAACGGCGCGGACGCCCAGTTCAATATCTATATGGCGCAGGCCGACTACTGGATGCGCTCGGATATCCGGCTCGGCGCGGCGGTGGACCTCGTGTACGGGAACATCGGCTCGCTGGGCCAGCATCCGCGCTATCAGCAGTACAACCTGGTCGCCGATTACTATCTGTCGAAGCGCACCGATCTTTATATGTGGGCGATCTACGGCACGGCGGGCGGTGACGCGACGCGCATGCAGATCGGGCAACTGCCGGCGTCGACGACGAATAAGCAGTTCAACATCAACTTCGGTATCCGGCATCGCTTCTAGGACGCTCGGCATCGAAGACGGCGTCGCCGCCGAGGTTCGTGCGGCGGCGCTGTCATGAGCGCTGGGAGTGCGATTGGATCTGGTGCAAACCGGTGCCCGTGCGGAACGGAGCAGGGCCATGACGAGGCGACGTGCTGCCGCGCGCTGCGAGTTCAGGCAGCGCGCGGCAGCACGAGCTATTTGCGTGGCACGATCGATCCTGCTCTCCCGTTTCAGGAGAGCGGCTGGTTACATATTCGGGTAGTTCGGCCCGCCGCCACCTTCCGGCGTGACCCACACGATGTTCTGCGTCGGGTCCTTGATATCGCAGGTCTTGCAGTGCACGCAGTTCTGCGCATTGATCACAAGCCGCTCGTTGCCTTCATCGTTCTTCACGAATTCATACACGCCAGCGGGGCAGTAGCGCGACTCCGGACCCGCATAGGTCTGCCAGTTGACGTTGACCGGCACGGTCGGGTCCTTCAGCGTCAGATGCGCAGGCTGGTTCTCTTCGTGATTCGTGTTCGAAATGAACACCGACGAAAGCCGGTCGAACGTGAGCTTGCCATCGGGCTTCGGATACG
>NZ_JAAGPQ010000162.1:0-6528 GCF_017104985.1 Paraburkholderia sp. Ac-20342
CCGACCGCGCGACCCGCTGCGTCGCACAGCAGCACCGGCATGCAATCGGCAACCAGCACGACGCAGACGGTGCCCGCGCGATCGGTGACGCTCGCGTCGGCGCGCGTCGGCGTGCCGTCCGCGTGAGCCTGCGCGAGCACGTCCTCGGCGCGCACGATGCCGGCGCCGTGGATCTGTTCGAGCCACGCAGCTTCGCCAACGCCGGCAAGCGCGAGCAGCCGCGCGCGATTGCTCGCGACCGCGGCCGGATCGTCACCGGATTTCATGCCGAGGTTGAGGCCGCCGGGCTGGTCCGCGCCATCCCGCCAGCGGCCGAATGGCGCGTCGCTCACGCCGCCGTTGCGGGTGGTGACGAGCGCGCGCACGCGCGGCGAGACGTTCCATGCGGGTTGCACGACATCGGCGAAATCCAGTTCCGGCAAAGCTGCGTTCATGTGGGATCGTCCTCGTCGTGGGCCTCGTGGGCCTCGTTGGCGTCGTGATCTTCGGGGTCGGCGTCGCCGTCGTGATCTTCATCGTAATCGGCGTCGGCGGACGATACGTCGTAGTCCTCATCCTCGTAGTACACGTCGTCGAACTCGCCCGCGTCGTCGCGACCGAGGCCGAGCGCCTCGGACAGCGCCGCGATGTCGGCCGGCACCTCGGCCCGCCACTGCATCGAGCGGCCCGTCTTCGGATGAATCAGCCCGAGCCGCCATGCATGCAGCGCCTGGCGCGCGAAGCCGCCCGGCAGCGGCGTAACCGAACGCTTGCCGCGCGCGCGTCCATACACGGGGTCGCCGAGCAGCGGATGGCCGACGTGCGCGCAATGCACGCGAATCTGATGCGTGCGGCCGGTTTCGAGATCGCAGTGAATCGCGGTGACCGGCTGCCGCTGCCAGATCGCCGCGTCGACGCGGCGGAAATGCGTGCGCGCCGGCTTGCCGGCCGCGCCCGTCACCACGGCCATGCGCGTACGCTCGCGCGGATCGCGGCCGATCGGCGCGTCGATCGTGCCGTCCTCGGGCATGTTGCCCCACACGAGCGCGAGATAGCGGCGCTTGACCGTGCGCGCCTGCAACTGGCGCACGAGGTCGGTCTGCGCCTCGAGCGTGCGCGCGACCACCATGAGCCCCGAGGTCTCCTTGTCGAGCCGGTGCACGATGCCCGCGCGCGGCAGGCCGGCCGCGGCTTCGCCATAGCGATGCAGCAGACCGTTGAGCACGGTGCCGCTCCAGTTGCCGGCGGCCGGATGCACGACCATGCCGGCCGGCTTGTTGATGACGACGAGCGTGTCGTCCTCGTAGACGATTTCGAGCGGCACCGGCTCGGGTGTGAAGGCGAGCTGCTCGGGCAGCAGGTCGGGCACGAGCTCGATCGTGGCGCCGAGCGGCACCGGCTGGCGAATCTTCGCCGGCTTGCCGTCGACGCGCACGCGCCCGGCTTCGATCCAGCTTTGCAGACGGCTGCGCGAAAATTCCGGAAACACTTTGGCGAGCACCTTGTCGAGCCGCTCGCCGGCCAGTTCGTCGGGCACCACGACCTGGCGCGGGCTTTCGTCGGCGATGCGGCCCGGCACCGGCGCCGCCGGGCTCGCGGCGGCTTCTTGCGAATGGCTTGCGGCGGGCGCGTCGGCAGCAAAATCGTCGTCGAGCGAATCGACGCCCAACGCGTCGGCGGGGTCGGCGCTTACGCTATAATCTTCGTTGCTATTCCCGGCGCCTGCGGTGCCTGGAGTATTTGAGCGGGTCATTGAGTCTGGGTCACCTGGACGTAAAGCTAGACTGGAAAATGCGAGCCTTGAACACCATCACTGAAGCAGCGGCGCTCAATTTGGCGGCCATCAAGAAGGCGGCCCGGAAAGTGGCCGGATACGTTGCGTGCGCCGCGGCCGTCGTCGCTATTGCGGCTTGCCACGGCCTGCCGGAGAAGACCGACGAAACGGCAACGTGGAACAACAACAAATTATATACGGAGGCGAACGACGCCCTAACCGGCGGTGACTTCGGCAAGTGCGCGAAATACTTCGAAATGCTCGAGGGCCGCGACCCGTTCGGCCACTTCGCGCAGCAGGCGCAGATCAACGTCGCATACTGCAACTGGAAAGACAACGAAGACGCCGCCGCCGACCAGGCCATCGACCGCTTCATCCAGCTGCACCCGGATCACCCGGACATCGCCTACGCGTACTACCTGAAAGGCATGATCCACTTCAACGACGACCTCGGTCTGTTCGGCCGCTTCTCGGGCCAGGACATGAGCGAGCGCGATCCGAAGTCGCTGCGCGAATCGTATGACGCGTTCAAGGTCGTGGTGGACCGGTTCCCGAACAGCAAGTACGCACCGGACGCGGCGCAACGCATGCGCTATATCGTGAACGCGCTGGCGTCGCACGAAGTCCACGCGGCGGACTACTACTACCGTCGCGGCGCCTATGTCGCGGCAATCAACCGCGCGCAACTCGCGCTGCACGAATACAAGAACGCGCCGGCCATCGAAGACGCGCTGCACATCATGATGCTGTCGTACGAAAAGCTGAACCAGCCGCAACTGGCCGACGACACGCGCCGCGTGCTCGCGGGCACGTTCCCGGACAGCCCGTACATCACGGGCCACGCGCGGCCGGGCACGCAGAAGTCGTGGTGGCAGTTCTAAGCTAACTTTGCTGAGCTTTGCCGCCCGCTGAATACATTCAGCCTCTGAAATAAAAAACGCCACGACCTGAAAGTCGTGGCGTTTTTTATGCCCGCGCATCCGCACGTCAACGTGTCTGCATGCGCACTGACACGCGACGCCCGCCGCCTGGCCGCTGGCGTCGCGCGCTCCCCCTCAATCCCGCTCGAACAACGCAATCGACTCCACGTGCGACGTGTGCGGGAACATGTTCACGACACCCGCCCCAACGAGCCGATAGCCGGCTTCGTGCACGAGCAGGCCCGCATCGCGCGCGAGCGTAGCCGGCGCACACGACACGTAGACGATGCGCTTCGGCAGCGGTCCATTGCCGCTCTGCGCGATCTCCGCGAGCGCCTTCGCGACCGCGAGCGCGCCTTCGCGCGGCGGATCGATCAGGAACTTGTCGAAGTGGCCGAGCGCGCGCAGGTCGTCGGCGGTCACTTCGAACAGATTGCGGCACGCAAACGACGTATGCCCCGCGACGCCGTTCAGCTCGGCGTTCGCGAGCGCGCGCCCGGTCAGCACCTCGCTGCCCTCGATACCGACCACTTCCCGCGCAAGCCGCGCGAGCGGCAGCGTGAAGTTGCCGATTCCGCAGAACAGATCGAGCACGCGATCAGTGCGCGCCGGCGCGAGCAGGCGCAACGCGCGGCTCACGAGCACGCGGTTGATCGCGTGATTGACCTGCGTGAAGTCGGTCGGCTTGAACGGCATGCGGATGCCGTATTCGGGCAGCGTGTAGTCGAGCTGCACGTCGAGCGGATAGAGCGGCGTGACTGTGTCCGGGCCGCCCGGCTGAATCCAGAACTGCACCTTGTGCTCGTCGGCGAAATCGCGCAGCACCTGTTCGTCGGCGGCGGTGAGCGGTTCGAGGTTGCGCACGACGAGCGCCGTGACCGACGAGCCGACCGCGAGTTCGATCTGCGGCATGCGGTCGTAGATCGACAGCTTGCGCACCATGAAGCGCAGCGGCATCAGCATGGCCGACACATGCGGCGGCAGCACCTCGCAGGTTTTCATGTCCGCGATATAGCTGCTCTTCTTCTCGTGAAAGCCGATGCGCATACCGCCCTTTTCCGGCAGATAACGCACGGCCAGACGCGCGCGATAGCGATAACCCCAAGACGGCCCGTGAATCGGCCGGAACACGGTTTCAGGGCGCAGCTTCGCGAGGCGCTGCAGGTTGTCTTCAAGCACGCGCTGCTTGACCGCGACCTGCGCGCGCACGTCGAGATGCTGCATCGAACAGCCGCCGCAAATGTCGAAGTGGCGGCATTGGGGCGTAGTGCGCATCGCGCTCTCGCGGAACACCTGCACGACTTCGGCCTGCTCGAATTTCGGCTTGCTGCGATGCGTCGTATAGCTGACGCGCTCGCCCGGCAACGCGCCTTCGACGAAGATCACCTTGCCTGGCGTGCCGTCTTCGCTGTCGGTGCGGCCCACGCCGCGCGCTTCCATATCGAGCGAAACGATTTCGATGACCGGCTCGTTGCCGGTAATGACGAGCGCCGGCGTCGGGGCCGGCGCCTTGGCATGCTTCGATGAGCGCCGCGGCGCGCGACGTTGGGGGGCAGTTCGGGACACCTGCGACTTCCTGACAAACTGTGGGGAAAGGCGAGATTGTAGACGAAGCGCCGGGCTTGCCTGCGATCGTACGCGACTCGGCCGCGTGCGCCGCAAAGAGCCGAGGCCGAATTACCGCGGCAACCGGACCCGCACGTCTTCCTCCCAGCCGCAACACGCCGACTCGATGCGCCCACCCAACCGCGCGCGGCGGCTCACTGCTCGAACGCCGCCAGATACTCGGCCCACTGCGGCGCAGTTTCGAGCGCGAGCGCGTTCTTCACGAGATTGATCTCGTCAGCATACTCCGACGGCGAGAAGCCGCCGCGCATCAACTGGAAACGGCAATACAGCAGGTACGTGTTGACGACGTCGGTCTCGCAGTAGTTGCGGATTTCCTCGATGCGCCCTTGCTGGAACGCCTGCCACACCTGGCTGCCGTCCATGCCCATCTTGCCCGGAAAACCGCACATCTTCGCGAGCGCGTCGAGCGGCGCGTTGGCGCGTGCCTGGTACATCGCCAGCACGTCCATCAGATCGGTATGGCGCGCGTGGTAGCGGCTGAGGTAGTTGTTCCACTTGAACTCGCGGTCGTCCTCGCCGACGTCCCAGAAGCGGTACGCGGGAATGCCGTTGACGAGCGCGCGATAGTTGAGCACCGGCAGATCGAAGCCGCCGCCGTTCCACGACACGAGTTGCGGCGTGTACTTCTCGATCACGCGATAGAACGACTGCACGAGCGTCGCCTCGCCGTCCTCGGGCGTGCCGAGCGAGCGCACGCGAAAGCCGTTGCTGTCGCGGAACACGCAGGAAATCGCCGCGACCCGTTGCAGGTGATGCGGCAGGAAATCGCTGCCGGTTTTTTCGCGACGCGCGGCGAACGCGTGTTCGGCGACTTCGGCGTCGCTCATCGAGGCGGGTAGATCTTCGAGACGGCGGATGCCGGCGACATCGGGAATCGTCTCGATGTCGAAAACAAGAATCGGTGTCATCAGGTTACAGAACGGCGTCCTTGCGGACACCGTTGGAGGCGAAGAAGCGCTTCAGACGCACCAGCGCTTCCTGTTGGATCTGGCGCACACGCTCGCGCGTGAGGCCCATTTCGTCGGCCAGCTCTTCGAGCGTGGCGGGTTCGATGTGATTGAGGCCGAAACGCCGTTCGATCACATGGCGGTGCTTGTCCGACAGACGCGCGAGCCACGCGCGCGTCAGCGTTTCGAGCTCGCGATGCTGCACCTCCGCATCGGGCGACTGGCTTTGATCGTCGGACAGCAGATCGAGCAGGCTGCTCGCCGGATCGAGATCGAGCGGTGCATCGAGCGAGGCCGTGTGCTCGTTCAGCGCGAGGATGTCGGTCACTTCGTCGCTGGTTTTGCCGGTCAGGTAGGCGATGTCGTCGATGCTGGCGTCGCGACGCTCGGCGGCCTCGCCGGAATTCATCGAATTCTTCTCGAGATGGCGCTTCGCGCGCAGCACCTGGTTGAGCTCACGAATCACGTGCACCGGTAATCGCACCGTGCGCGCCTGGTTCATGATCGCGCGCTCGATGCTCTGGCGAATCCACCACGTCGCGTAAGTCGAGAAGCGGAAGCCGCGCGTCGGATCGAATTTCTCGATCGCGTGCATGAGGCCGAGGTTGCCCTCTTCGATCAGATCGAGCAGCGGCACGCCGCGATTCAGATAACCCTTGGCAATGCTGACGACGAGCCGCAGATTGCGCTCGATCATCACCTGGCGCGCCTCGAACTCGCCGGCCTTGGCAAGACGCGAATATTTCTGCTCTTCCTCGACGGTGAGCAGCGGCTTCACGCTGATGCGGTTCAGATAGTGCTGTATCGTGTCGGCCGTCAGCTCGGCCTGCAGCAGGGCGCGGAAATCGTCGGCGTCGGGTGCCGCGCCGCTCGAGCCTTCGCGCGTGTCGGCGGTTTCGTTCTCGTCGAGATCGCGCTCTTCGACGATCTCTTCTTCCACTTCCGAAGCGCCGCTTTCGTCCGCTGCGGCGGACGTGGCTTTGCTGATCTTCTCAGACTCGGCTTGCGGCGGGCGGCGCTTCGATTTCGGCATGGTCGTATCGCTTATTGCGGCGGCAAATACTTCAGTGGGTCGACAGGTTTGCCCTGCCGGCGAACTTCGAAATGCAACATCACGCGGTCGGAATCGCTATTGCCCATCTCAGCGATCTTCTGCCCTTTCGTCACCGCGTCCCCCTCTTTTACCATCAAAGCGCGGTTGTGTGCATACGCGGTGAGATAAGTTGCATCATGCTTGATGATAATGAGATTGCCGTAACCACGCAGCCCATTTCCGGCA
>NZ_JAAGPQ010000163.1:0-234 GCF_017104985.1 Paraburkholderia sp. Ac-20342
TAAAAAAAAAAAAAAAAAAATAAACCTGAGCAGATCTATTTACAGAAAATAGTCCTTTCGCGTATCTATGTTTGACTGTCTGTCTATTCATGTGCTTCTCTAATATGGCTAGTTTCACTTACACCACAAACTGTGTATTGTTCGCTACATACGCACCATACATCGTTTCGCTCACTCGATACGTGTCCAGCTGTCCTCATCTGTTGAGTCATCATCTGTGCAACGTGTCATATT
>NZ_JAAGPQ010000164.1:0-6698 GCF_017104985.1 Paraburkholderia sp. Ac-20342
CGCAGCCGCACGACGACCGCGCGCGCCGCGTCGACGACGTTGCGCATCCCGACCGACCAGCCCGTCACGCCGAACGTATGCGACAGCACGGCGCCCAGCCGCTCGTCGACCGCGAGCCGGTGCTGGCGCGCGGTCGCGGCGGCGAGCGAGGGCAGACGTGCCGGATCGAGCGAGACCGCGACGGGCGTACGGTGCATCGGGTGCGATTGATTGGTGTCCATGTGCGATTACGTGACGATGATCTCGATCTCGTGCGATGCGTCGAAGCGCGTCTGCATCATCTGTTTCAGCTGGTCGCCGAGCGTTGTCTGATGCCGCAAGATTAGCTGTCGCGAGGCGTCGTCCGTGGTGTCGAAGCGAAGCGTCAAGTCGAAACGCGAAAGCGCGACGTGGAGCGTGCAGCCCGGCAGTTGCGCCGAATCGATCGGCACGGTGATGCGCCAGTCGCCGCGCTCGCGCACCGCCGGGTTCGAGCAGAAGTCGGCGACCTGTTCGACGATCGAGCCGACGAGGCGCCGGACGTCATCGCCGACGGGCGTGAGTGCCTCGATCGCGGTCGCGCGCGGCGCGGCCTGGGATGTCGCTTGCGCGTGATGGAGCGCCGCTGCGTGATGGATGGAGCCTGCGGCCTGACTCGCGGCCGCGACGACGCCTGGATTCGCGCGGGAGCCGGAAGCGTTGCCGCTGCCGGTCGCGCGGACCGGGCCGGCGGCAACGCCGGAACTGTGCGGCCAGGCACCGAAGCCGCCGGTGTTGCCGCCGGTTCGGCTTTCGCGTGCAGCGCCGGAAAACGGCTTGCCGTCGTCGCGCTCGTGCTCGTTCCGGCCGCCACCCGATTCGCTGCCGGATTCACCGCCCGATTCGTCGCGCGACTGCTGCTCCTGCGAATGCCGCTGTTCGTCGTACAGCGGCGAGAGAAACGCGAACGCCTCGGGTTCGGCCGCCGGCTCCTGCCCGGCATCCGTTGTTTCCGGCGCGTCGTCCGCCGGACTGGATGGCTCGGACGCTTCGAACGCGTCGGCCGTTTCGCACAGCGCGTCCGCGTTCGCGTCGGCTGCCTCGGCGGCTGCGTTCGCCAGCAGTTGCCGGAACCGGTCCGCCTGCCGGCGCAGCGGTTCCGACTGCGGCGCGGCGTCGTGCGCCGGCTGCGCGGACGGGTCCGCGATCACGCGGACCCGGTGAGGGGAGTGGGCATGCATGTCGGCGCCGGCTCCGTTACATCGTCAGCCGGCCGACCGGCTGCAGGTCGACGTGGGCGCCCAGCTCCTGGTACGAATAGACCGGCAGCCAGTTCAGGCGCGCCTCGATCATCCGTTTCACGTAGCGCCGGATGTCCATCGACGCAACCAGCGCGATCTGCGCGCGCGGCGCTTCGCCGACGATCTCCGCGATCTTCGCGACGAGCCGGTTGATCTCGTCGGGCGGCAGCGCGAGGAAGTTGCCGGTCGGCGTCTGCTTGATCGACTGGCGGATGTGCTGTTCGACCTGCACGTCGACCAGCACCACCGGCATGTCGCGCGTGCCGCCGCCCGTCGCGCGGTAGGCGATCAGCCGGCCGAGTTCCATCCGGATGTACTCGGTCAGCATCAGCATGTCCTTCTCCTTCGGCCCCCAGGTGATGAGGCTTTCGGTGATGCTGCGGATATTGCGGATCGGCACCTGCTCTTCGAGCAGCCGGCGCAGCACGTCGGCCATCTTCTGCAGCGGTAGCGCCTTCTGCACTTCGCTGACGAGGCCCGGATAGTCCTCGTTCAACTGGTCGAGAATCCATTGCGCTTCCTGGATTCCGAGGAACAGGTGCGAATGGGTGCGCAGCAGGCCGATCGTGTGCCCCGCGATCAGTGCTTCCGGCGTCGGCGCGTCCGCGTCCTTTGCCTTGGCGTCGCTCTTCGTGTCACTCCCGGCCGCGGCGGCGTTCTTCGCGTTCGCGAGCGATTCGGCGAGCGTCGAGCGGCCGTGCGGCACGTCGAAAATCAGGACTTCGTAGGTATCGTCCGGCAGCGTCGGGTCGGTCCACATCATGATGCCGGGGAACGGCAGCCCGACCTCGGCCTGCAGCGCCGCACGCTGCGTGTCGAACGCCTTGTCGAGCGCATCGGCCGCGAGCCGGCCGCTGACGTCGGGCGCGAGCCGCACGCCGAGCGGGCAGGTGAACGCGGGCGGGCGGGGCAGGATCGACGGCGCATCGCCTTTCGCGCCGGCCCGCTGCAGCGCGCCGACCGGCTTGCCGCCGCCCTTCGCCGGGCCGCCCTGGTTCTTCTGCAGCCGGTAGCCGACGAACGCGAGCGTGCCCGAGAGCAGCACGAAGAGCGGCGCCGGAAAGCCCGGCACGGCCGCGAAGCCGAGCAGCAGCAGCGCCGCGAAATACAGCGCACGCGCGCTGCTCGTGAACTGGCGTTTGATGTCCTCGCCGAGCGACGAGCCGGAATCGCCGTTGCCCTCGTCGACGCGGGTAATCATCACGCCGGCCGCGACCGAGATCAGCAGCGACGGAATCTGCGACACCATCGCGTCGCCGATCGACAGCACCGAGAAGCGGTTCGCCGCGTCGCCGGCCGACATGCCGTGATAGGCAACCCCCACCGCGATCCCGGCGATGATGTTGACCATCGTAATCATCAGGCCCGCGATCGCGTCGCCCTTGACGAACTTCATCGCACCGTCCATGCCGCCGTGCAGCTGGCTTTCGATCGCGAGCCGCATGCGCTTCTTGCGCGCTTCCTCGGGAGTCAGGATGTTCGCGCGCAGGTCCGCGTCGATGCTCATCTGCTTGCCCGGCATCGCGTCGAGCGTGAAGCGCGCGCCGACCTCGGCGACCCGCTCCGAGCCCTTCGCGATCACGATGAACTGCACGACCGAGATGATGACGAACACGACCAGGCCGACGACCAGATTGCCACCCACCACGAGTTCGCCGAAGCTCTCGATGATGTTGCCGGCGTCGGCGTGCAGCAGGATCGACTTGGTCGAGGCGATGTTGAGCGACAGCCGGTACAGCGTCGTGAACAGCAGCACCGACGGAAACGCCGAGAGTGACGCGATGTGGCCCACGTACATCGTGACCATCAGCAGCGTGACGCTGATCGTGATGTTGATCGCGAGCAGTCCGTCGATCACGGCGGGCGGCAGCGGCAGGATCATCAGCGAGACGATCGCGACCAGCAGGATCGCGATGCCGGCTTCGCCGATGCCTGGCAGTTTCAATGACTTCGGCATGTTCACTTCTCCGTTCTGGCGGGTTGAGTCCCGATGCCGTCGACCCATTTCAGGATCGCGGCGACGACCTCGAATAGTTCCTCGGGCACCGGCTGCTTCTCCGGCACCTTGTGCAGCATTCGCGCGACGGGCGGATTGGCGACGATCGGCACGCCGCTTTCGGTCGCGTAGCGGCGCAGCAGCAGCGCCTCGTCGTCGAGCCCCTTCGCGATCACGATGGGCAGCGGGCACTCGACCGGGTCGTAGCGCAGCGCGACCGCGTAGTGCACCGGGTTGACGACGACGACGCTCGCGCGGCCGACGCCGCGCTTCGGTTCTTCCTGGCTCATTTCGCGCGCTATCCGCTTGCGCTCGCCCTTGACTTCCTGGTTGCCTTCGCTGTCCTTGTGCTCGCGCTTGACCTCGTCCTTGGACATGCGGTTCTTGCGGATGAACTGCCAGTGCTGGAGCTTGTAGTCGACCGCGCCGATCACGATGAACACGCCGAGCGCGACCGTCACGAGGTGCGTCACCACCGACCACAGCACTTCGATCAGGCGCGCCAGCGTTTCGTCGAGCGAGCTGGCGACGACCGGCATCGACGACTTGATGGTCGACCACATCACCGCCATCAGCACGATCGCCTTGACCGTCATCTTCGCGAGATCGATGAGGGCGTTCATGCCGAAGATCTTCTTGAGGCCGGAAGCCGGGCTGATCGCGTCGAGCTTCGGGTTCACCGCCTTCAGCGAGATCACGAAGCCCACCTGCGGGAAGAGCGCGAGGACCGCCGCCACGAGAGCGATCGCGGCGATCCCGCACAGCAGGCCGATGGCGTGGAAGCCCATGTCCGAGAGCGTGACCGACAGGTCCTGCAGCGTTCTGTCGCCGTGCGTGAAGTCGAGCGCGTCGTTCACGACGGCGCGCAGCGAATCGGTCAGGTAGCGCTGGCCGGCGGTGAAGGTCAGCAGGAGCGCGCCGAGCGGGGCGACCTCGACGAGATCGGTGCTCTTCGCAACCTGGCCTTCCTCGCGAGCGTCTCTCAGTTTTTTCTCTGAGGGCTCTTCGGTCTTATCGTCACTCATGACGGCGTCCTTCGCGCTTCTGAACGGCGCGCCGCGGGAGGCGGGCATCCGTCACGCCACGTTAGCGGCGCGCGGGCGGCAGCATGCGCGCGAATGCGAAGTCCCGACGGCGCGCGCGAAGCGCCGCCCCCTTCACGGCGCGGCCCCGCCGCCGGGGCGCAGCGGTTCGGGCCGCTGCCTGGTCGTCGCGAGTGCGGATCGGACGGGCGCCGCTTCGTAATTCGCGGTACGACTTCGTGCGGCACCCATGTCGCATACCCGGGCTTGCGTAACGTAGCGCCAACAGAGGGCGCGTGGATGGCGCACTGAATCGGATCAGATTGCCTTTTGGGGAAAACGGATGGACGTTATGAAGGATCGGTCGTCATGGCCGCCGGCAGTCGTCGGCGCGATCGTGGATCTGACGGGCGCCGCATTCGCGAACAGCGGGACGCGGACCGGAGTCGACATCGAGGACATCGAGCATCTCGTCGCGATGTTGCATCTGCTGCGTCCGGACAACGTCGACTTCTCGTTCTTCGACGGCTGGCTGCACATGCTGCGCGACGAATGGAGCGAGGCGGAAGAGCTGTTCCGCTATCTGGTCGAGCGCTCGGCCTGCCTGCCGGAGAGCCGGGGCATGCTGCTCAAGTGCCTGAAGGCGCGCGATGAATTCGGCTGGCAGGACGAGGCGCGCAGGATCATCGAGGACGAGAGCGACCCGGACGTGACGCGGCTCGCGAAGCTGTTACTGGCAGGGGATGACCTGAAACACGCCGCGGCGGATGCGCGGCGGACCGGGCGCTTCGTCGCGCCGGAGTCGGCGCGCGCGCTCGATGACGAGGCGACGGCGGGGGACAGCGCCGCGGCGCAGCCCCAGCCGCCGTCGGCCAACGACATGCTGATGACGATGCACTACATGCGGATCTGACCGCACCCCGACCGGAGAAGCGACATGAGCATGATCACCGCCGCGCAATTCCAGCACGAACTCTCGCACCTGACCGAGGCCACCGCGCCGCAACCGGCCGCGGCACCGCAGGCGCTCGTCGACAAGTTTCAGGCCATGATGGCGAACCCGACGCCGCACGCCGTGCCCGAGGTGCATCAGATCGGGCACACGGACATCGTGACGAAAGCCGTCAAGGAGCAGGCCGATTACTACCACGCGGTGCCGAACGACGTGCTGTACATGTCCCAGCACGCGAGCACGCTGTCGATGCAGCATCTCGCGTCCGCCGACATGACGGTCCAGCTCGAGATCGCGAGCCTCAACATGGACCTGCAGGTCAAGATGGCGACCGTGCAGTCGTCGAAAGACGCGGTCCAGACCCTGATGAAGAACCAGTGAGATGGCGACCAACATGGCCTCGATCCTCAACCCGAGCCGCGCGTTCGCGCGCTGGCGCCGTCCGCTGGCCGCCGCCGTCGTGCTGCTGGCGCTCGCCGGCTGCAAGCAGGAGCTGTACGGGCAGCTCTCCGAAACCGACTGCAACGAAATGGTCGCCGCGCTCCAGCAGTACGGCGTCGACGCGGAGAAGACGACACCCGATTCCGGCAAGACCTGGTCGGTGACGGTCGGCGACAAGGAGATGGTCCACGCGATGGAAGTGCTGCGCGCGCGCGGCCTGCCGCGCAAGAAGTTCGACGATCTCGGCGCGCTGTTCAAGAAGGACGGCATGGTGTCGACGCCGACCGAAGAACGCGTGCGCTTCATCTACGGCCTGTCTCAGGAACTCGACGACACGCTCTCGAAGATCGATGGCGTGGTGGTCGCCCGCGTGCAGATCGTGCTGCCGAACAACGACCCGCTCGCGCAGTCGGTGAAGCCGTCGTCCGCTGCGGTGTTCATCAAGTACCGGCCGGATGCGAGCGTCGAGACGCTGATTCCGGCGATCAAGAATCTCGTCGTGCACAGCATCGAGGGGCTGACCTACGACCAGGTCAGCGTCACGTCGGTGCCGGCCGATGCGATCGACCTCGAAGCGAAGGCGCAGCGGCGCGACGGCTCGCTGATGATCGCGGGCGGGGCGCTCGGCATCGTATTGCTGATGATCGCGGGCGCGATCGTGCTGGTGCGCGGCAACGCGAACCAGCTGCTGTCGAAGCTGCGGCAGCGCCTGCGCAAGAGTCCGGCGTGACGAAGGACGCGCGAGCGTGACGGACATGAATGCCCTCGACGCCCCGCCGGACGCCGCCGCAACCGAGGCTGGCGCTGCTGATGCGCGTCCCACGGTGAGCGAGGACGCGGCGGCCAGCGACACGCCCGCCGTGCTGGCGGCCAGGCTCGTCGAGCATCATCGCCGCCGCCGCGCGCTGTTCGACTGGATGCATCCGCAGCGGCTCGCGGCGGTGCCTTATGCAGATTGCCTGCGCGGCCGGAGCGCGCGCGAGACGGGCGCGCTCGCCGAAGCCTGGCTTGCCGCGGCCGGAATGCCG
>NZ_JAAGPQ010000165.1:0-6278 GCF_017104985.1 Paraburkholderia sp. Ac-20342
GCGCGGCGGCCGGAATCCATTCGAGCGCGGCCTTGACGTTGGCGGGCAGTCCGCGCAGGCCCTTGAGCTTTGTTTTATAGGCTTTCAGTTCGGCGGCGGTCGGCAGCTTTTCGTGGACCAGCAGATAGGCGATCTCCTCGAATTCGCAGGCACCGGCGATGTCGAGAATGTCGTAGCCGCGATAGTGAAGGTCATTGCCGGTCTTGCCGACCGTGCACAGCGCGGTATTGCCCGCGGTCACGCCCGACAGCGCGACGGATTTCTTCGGTTTGAATGCGCCCGCGTTCGGCGTGCTGTTGTCTGCTTCGCTCATCGATTGTCTCCAGATACGGGTGGGGCTTTGGACTTGGAACCGTGGACCGCAGCTTCAAATGCAAAGAATGGGCCAGCCCCTGCCCGGCTCGCCAGGCGCCGGCTAAGTGCCTGATTTGATGGGCGACCGCCGCCACCGCCCGCACGCGGGCCGCCGCATTTCATTTCAAAAATGAAATGCCGATTTCAAATCAGCAATGAATGCTCGCATAATAGGTACTTTAGGCACTTCCACTCTCCCGCGAGCCGACCGCCTTGAGCACGCCACTTTACGAACCGGCGCAGCGCCCGCGCATCTGGGCGCTCTCCATCAGCCGCCTGCGCGACCTGTTCTTCGAGATCGCCGGCGAATACGTCGAGCGCGCGGACCTGCGCATCGTCTCGCACGGCTTCGAGGACGCGGTGCGCGAGATCGAAGGCGCGGGCGCCGCGCGGCCCGACGTCGTGATCGCGGGCGGCTCGAACGGCGCGTATCTGAAGACGCGCGTGTCGGTGCCGGTCGTGCGGATCAACGCGACCGGCTTCGACGTGATGCATGCGCTCGCGCGCGCGCGTCGCGAGGGCAAGCGTGTCGCGCTCGTCACGCACGGCGACACGCCCGACGAAGTGCGCCGCTTCATGGCCGCCTACACGCTCGACGTGACGTTCGCGTCATATCAATCGGCGCAGGACGCGGAAAACGTCGTGCTCGACCTCAGCGATCGCGGCATCGACGTCGTAGTCGGCCCCGGCCTCGTCACCGATCTGGCCGCGAACGCGGGCATGGGCGCGGTGTTTCTCTATTCGCGCGCCTCGATACGCGCCGGCTTCGCGACCGCGCTCGAAGTCGCACAGGCGACGCGCCGCGAAACCGTGCGCCGCCAGCGGCTCGACACGCTGCTGCAACATCTGCGCGACGGCGTCGTCGCGCTCGACGCGCAAGGCCGCGTCGAGGTGATGAACCAGCGGCTGGCCGGCGTGCTCGGCATCGATCCCGCGAAGGCGGTCGGGCGCACGCTGCTCGAACTCGCGCCCGACCTCGCCGGCAGCCTGCCCGATGCGGACGGCGACAGCTTCTGCACCGTGCGCGGCGCGAGCTACGTCGTGCATCGCGGACCGCTCGCGAGCAACAGCGCGGCAGGCGGCACCGTACTCACGTTTCAGGAATCGCGCGCGCTCGAGCGGCTCGACCGCACGCTGCGCTCGCGCCAGCGCGTGCAGCAGTTCACCGCGCGCTACCGGCTCGACGATATCGTCGGCGTGTCCGAGCCGATCCAGCGCGTGCGCGCGCTCGTCGCGCGTTATGCGAAGTCGGACGCAACCGTGCTGATTCTCGGCGAGAGCGGCACCGGCAAGGAAATGGTCGCGCAGAGCATGCATCAACTGAGCGCGCGGCGCGACTTCGCGTTCGTCGCGATCAATTGCGGCGCGTTTCCCGAAGCGCTGCTCGAAAGCGAGCTGTTCGGCTACGAGGAAGGCGCGTTTACGGGCGCGCGCAAGGGCGGCAAGGCGGGGCTCATCGAGGTCGCGCATCGCGGCACCCTGTTTCTCGACGAGATCGGCGAGATGCCGTTGTCGCTGCAAAGCCGCCTGCTGCGCGTGTTGCAGGAGCGCGAGGTGGTACGGCTCGGCTCGACGGAGCCGGTGCGCGTCGATATTCGCGTCGTCGCGGCGACGCATCGCACGCTGACCGAAAGCGTCGCGAACGGCAGTTTTCGCGCGGACCTGTACTACCGGCTCAATATCCTCAGCATTGCGCTGCCGCCGCTGCGCGAACGGCCCGGTGATCTACTGCCGCTCGCGGCCGAACTGCTGCGCCAGGCCGCCGCGCGCGAACCGAGGCTGGCGGCGCGCGTGCCCGACACGGAGACCGCCGCGCGCATGCTCGCGGGACTCGGCGCGACATTGCGGCGCTATGCGTGGCCGGGTAATGTGCGCGAATTGCAGAATGTGATCGAGCGGATTGCGGTGGAGCTTGCGGATGCGGGTGCCTGTGCGTATGCAGAAAGCGATGCTGATTTCGCGGCAGGCAGCGGTGCGAACGCCCTGCCGAAAGACTCGGCCATCGTTACGCGCGAGATGCTGCGTTCGGTCGCACCGGAAATCGTCGAACCCGTCGCGCGCGCGAAGCCCGCCGTGCTGACGCTGCGCGAACGCAGCCGTCATGTCGAAGCCGATGAAATCCGCGCGGCGCTCGCGGCGCATGGCGGTGATCGCGATGCGGTGTGTGCGGCGCTCGGCATCAGCAAGACGACGTTGTGGCGCAGGCTGAATGCGGCGGGTCGTTAGGCAAGGTATCGACGGTGCGCACGTTGAAACCGCTGTGCGGATGACAACGCTTGCCCGCTAATTCGATCTGCTCTGCCGATAGGTGCAAAGCCTTGTCTAGTAGCCTTTTTATTTCGGGTATGTGGCCGGAAACATCGCTGTAGCCGAGCGCGTCGGTCTCTGCCGCCAAATCATCTCTTCGAAGAAAAATACATAGATCAGCGTTACAGACAACCTGCTCGCCGCTTCAGAGCGAAGGAGAATCTACCACCGTTAATCGACACGAAGATTCGATTTCTCGACAGGCGCGAGCACGAAATTACCGGCGGTGATCTACGAGCAACACGATTTATTAGCGAAACATTGGATTCAATTGAAGTCGAGCCACGCGAAGATCGATAGATAGCTCTGTTCGTCGCACATAGCGTGACAATGGCAATGCAGCGACTGCTCTAACTATTGTTTTGCAGTCAAAATATGCCCCGCCTCAGCGAGGCCCTACACAGCGCGGCAGCACGGCAGCGCAGCGAGAGTCATACCGCAAAGCCCCCTAAAACCCCGCCTCCCTCTGCAAAATCGCCACAACATACCGCACACCTCGCCCGATAAAACTCTCGCGCCCCGCTCCCAACTGCACCGTCCCGCTCACCTCGCGCCCGATCGCCGGCACACCGTCGCACGCATCGAAGCGCACCTGCCACGTCGCCTGCAACGGCACCAGCTGATGCGTCTTCGCATCGTACTCGGCCGGAATCGGCCCGCCGTAAGTACTCGCGACCGAAGGCTGATCGAGCGTCGCCATGTTGACCTTGTCGATCGCCTCGATACGGCACGCGCGACGCGGCAGCTCCGCAACGTTCGCCACGAACACCGCGCGCTGCCCCGCCCTCAGGCGCGCCACGTCGCTCTCGCCGACAAACGCAAAACCCTTCACGCCAGTCGGCGCGATCAGATCGAACAAGCGCTCGCCGCGCGGCAGCCACATGCCCGCAGCCAGCGCATCGCCGGCAATCTGCACGTGGCCGTCGAACGGCGCGCGAATCGTCAGTTGCGCAATCTGCGCCTGCAAGCCCGTCACCGTCTCGCGCGCGGCGTCCCAACGGCGCGCGAGCGCCGTGCCCTGGCGTTGCAAGCGCTCGTCAAACGGTTGCTGTTCGACTTCCCAGCGCAATTGCGCTTCGTCGGCCTGCGCGGCCTTCAGCCGATAGTCGAGATCGGGCGACACCAGCACCGCCAGCGTCTCGCCCGCATGCACGAACTGGCCGTCGCGCGCGGGCGGCGGCTCGGCGGCGAGGTAGCCGGGTCCGACCGCGTAGAGTCCCTGCGCGCGTTGCGGCCCGAGCACTGCGGGCGCGCTCACGCCCGCGTGCCACGGCACCGCGAAAAAGATCAGCAGCGCCGCGCCGAGCAGAACACTCCTGCGCGTCTCGCGCCGCCAGCGCAATTCGTCGCGCCGCTGCCAGCTCGCGGCGGCCTCGCGCCAGATCGGCCGCACGATGAACCAGCCGAATTCGACGAAGAACAGCAGCATGCCGAGCAGCTTGAAAAACGCGTGATAGACGACGAGCGCAATCGACATGAACACGACGAGCCGGTACAGCCATGTCGCAAACGAAAAGCCGATCAGAAAGCGCCGCCGCGCGGCCGAACACGGCTCGGGCTGCGGATCGCCGAGGCCGAACAGCCCTTCGCGCAGCCACCAGCGGCCGAGCGCGAACGCGCGGTCGTGCAGGTTCGGCATGTCGAGCCAGTCCGACAGCAGGAAGTAGCCGTCGAAGCGCATGAACGGACTCGCGTTGATCGCGAGCGTCGCGATCCAGGTCGTGGTCGCGAGCAGGAACGCGCCGGCGCGCAGCGGTCCGTCGGGCAGCACGCTCCACGCCAGTGTCGCGAACGCGGCGAGCGCGATTTCGCTCAGCATGCCGGCCGCGCCGATCCACAAGCGGTTCTTGCGCTCGGGCACTTTCCACGCTTCGGTCGTATCGGTGTAGAGCACGGGCAGCATCACGAGCAGCGCGACGCCCATCGTCGGCACGCGGCAGCCGTAACGCTGCGCGGTAAACGCATGGCCGAATTCGTGCAGCACCTTCGCGCAGCCGAGCGCGATGCCCACGCCGATCAGGCCGCGCCAGTCGGCGTAACCGTGGAACGTGTGCAGGAACTCGTCCCAGCGGCGCGAGGCGAGAAACAGCCCGGCCAGCGCGCACACCGCCACCACGCACCAGAACGCGGGCCGGTACGCGAACCCGGCGAAGCGCGCGGCGCGGCGCAGAAACGGCATCGGGTGCCAGAGCGGAATGCGGATCATCAGATAGTGCTTGAGCAGCCACATCGCCCGCGTCGTGCGATGCGCGTCGGCGTGCTGCTGCAGGCGCGCGGTGTCGGCGGCGCTCGCGGCGATCAGCAGATTCTGCTGGCGCAGCATGCGCACGAGCAGGTCGAGATCGTCGGACGTGACGGTAAGCGTCGTGTCGCGGTTCACGCTCTCGACAATCGCGCGCGGATCGTCGAGCGGCCAGCGCGACAGCAGTTCGAACGCGGGCCAGCCGAGCTGGAAAAAGCGGTTCGCGGCGGGATCGTGCAGCATCCAGGTCGGCGCACCCTCGGGGGTCGCGGCGCCTCGTGTGAGCGTCAGTTCCTGACGCAGTTGCGGAAGTCGGGCCATGATGCGATGAATTGACGCTGTCGAACGGGCGCGCCGCGCCTCACCAGCCGAGCCACTGACGCGCGAGCGTCAATGGGCGGCGCAGCACGTAGTAGATCGCCGGCACCCACGGGCCGCGAATGCGCGCGGTGCCCATCGCGCCGAGCGGCGCATTGGCGTCGGCCGCGACGAAGCTCGCGCGCACACGGTACGCGAGCACGCCGTCGGGCGTCGGCTCCGCGCGGTACGCGATCGAATCGATACGCGCCTCGTAGCTCGACAGCGGCGAACTCTTCGGATACAGCGTGAGCGTCGCGCCCGGCTTCACGTCGATGTTGTCGGCAACCGGCAGCCACGCGGTCAGCTCAACGCGCGCAGGGTCGGCCAGCAGCAGGATCTTTTCGCCGACCGCGACCGCCTTGCCGGTCCATTCGTTCGGATCGCTGAACACTGCCACCCCCGCGCGCTCGGCGTTCACCTTCACGCGCGCCAGCTGCTGCGCGGTGTAGTCGAGCTGCACCTGGCTCTGGTCGAGCTTGCCTTTGCGCTCGGCCATGTCGAGCCGCGTGCGGTCGTCGGTGACGGCAAGCTGCGCGGTCTGGCGGAACTCTTCCTGTTCGGCATCGAAGTCCTTGCGCGCGAGCGCGTAGCGCGATTGCAGCGCGGTCGCGTCGAGGCCGAGCAGCGGCGTGCCGCGCTGCACCGGCTGATTCGGCTTCACGTAGAGACGGTCGATCACGCCGTCGAGCGGCGCGCGCACGACGAACGGATCTTTCGGCGTGACCTCGGCGGGCGCGAGCACGGTGAGGCGCAACGGAATCACGCAGGCCACCGCGAGCCCGATCAGCACGCGGCGCTGCTGACGGCCGGGCCGCAGCACGGCGCGCGCGCGTTCGAGCCACGAGGCGCGCGGCGCGAACGCCTCGAAGGCATGCGCCCAAACCTGACCCAGTTCGGTGAGCAGCGCGCAGTCGGTCGCGCTCCAGGCTGCTTCGCGTGCGAACACGACGCCGCCGAGCGCATGCCCCGCGCGGTCGGTGAGCGGCAGCCACGCGCCGTGCGCGGGCCACCATGC
>NZ_JAAGPQ010000166.1:0-6111 GCF_017104985.1 Paraburkholderia sp. Ac-20342
TTGAATCGGGCCTGTTTCACCGCAATAATACGAGGCGGCCCAGCTTCGGGCAGCGCTGATTCTAAAATCAAGCTTTACAAAAAACAATTACCACCACGCGGGTTCGCTTTTGGTCGCCATTGCTCTCGTCGTCTATTTCGCCATTGCCGTGCCGCTCGCCGCGCTATTGCTATTGCCGGCCGTGCGTGCGACGGTTTTCAGCACGCTATTCGAATTGCATAGCGTAATTATTCGTCGCGCGTCGACAAGCGCGACTCACGCGCGCAGCCACCTTTTTAGATCGGCAAGTTTTTCCCATTCGCGAATGACCGGCCTGAAAAATATACTTATCAGGCGGCGCTTGCCGATTTTCATTACCGCATGTATTCTTGCGACGCCGCCGCTGATTGCAATTGCATTGCGCGGCCATCAGCTATTTCAATACGATGACACACCCCGGGTACCGGACGAAAAAATCGCTGCCCTGCTGAACGGCGAGCAGCTGATTCCGCCGCCACCGCTGCCTCCCGAGGCCTTTACCACGAAGGAGGTCGAGCAGGTACGGCCCGAGCTGCACGATGCGAGCCGCGACTGGAATCTGCTGGATGCCGATTTTCGCACGCGCCTATTGCTCGTCTATAAAATCATGCGCGAGCAATACGGTTATGAAATGGCATTGCTGGAAGGTT
Source organism: Paraburkholderia sp. Ac-20342 (assembly GCF_017104985.1). Lineage (NCBI taxonomy): Bacteria > Pseudomonadati > Pseudomonadota > Betaproteobacteria > Burkholderiales > Burkholderiaceae > Paraburkholderia > Paraburkholderia sp. Ac-20342. The sequence continues at coordinate 669 of NZ_JAAGPQ010000166.1, forward strand.
ACCGCAGCCCCGAGCGGCAAAACCGGCTTGCGCAAATGGGCGGCAATGTGACTAATGCGGCGGCCTTCCAAAGCTATCACCAATACGGACTGGCGGCCGACAACGCATTTCTGCGCGACGGCAAGCTCGTCATTTCAGAAAAAGACCCCTGGGCGATGCGGGGCTATCAGTTATATGGCCAGGTGGCCGAACAGGTAGGACTGACCTGGGGCGGCCGTTGGAAATTGATGGATCTGGGCCACGTCGAATATCACAAACCCGGCTTCGTACTGGGTCGCGCGCCGGCAAATGTCAAATGAGGCGCGACAGGAAATAAATGGGGAGTTTTATGGGGCGTTCATTCATTCCGCTCGGTGACAAAACCGACCTTGCCGCCCATCACGGCGACAACACCTCTGGCGGCGCCGCATCGGGCGCCGCGCCATCCGCTTCCCGCCCCGGCCGAACATGAATCCCCCCATGCGTCCCGGCTGCCACGGCCGGCTTTGCCCGAGCGCGCAGCGCACGTGACGCCCCCGCACACCACGACAAACAGCACCCAAGGCACCAGGACCTGACCGGCTTATGCAACGCCTCCTCAACGTGTTGACTCACAAGTGCACGCTCTCCATCATCGGCGTGATCGCGCTCGCTGCCGTGCTGATCATCGCCGCCGACGCACTACAGATCGACCTCGTGTGGGTCGCCGTCGTGCTCGGCGCGCTGCTCGTGATCCGGCTTCTGTTCTGGCTCTGGCAGCGCATGCGCGTGCGCCGCGCGAACCGCAAGCTCGGCGACATGCTCGAACAGCAGGCGCAGACCGAGAACGGCCCGGCCGCCCCCGCCGGGCCCACCGGGCAGGCGGATCTGGATGTGCTGCGCACCCGGCTCGTCGACGCCGTGAAGACCATCAAGACCTCGAAGATCGGTCAGCTTTCCGGCGGCTCGGCGCTCTATCAGCTGCCGTGGTACATCGTCATCGGCAACCCGGCGGCCGGCAAGAGCAGTGCCGTGCTGAACTCGGGCCTGCAGTTCCCGTTCGCCGACAAGCACAACGCCGTGGTGCACGGCATCGGCGGCACGCGCAACTGCGACTGGTTCTTCACGACGGAAGGCATCCTGCTCGACACGGCGGGCCGCTACTCGGTCCACGAGGAAGACCGCAGCGAATGGCTCGGCTTCCTCGGTCTGCTCAAGCGCTACCGTCCGAAAGCGCCGATCAACGGCATCATCGTCACCGCGAGCATCGCCGAGCTGACGGGCAACCGCCCCGAGTTCGCGATCAACCTCGCGAAGAACCTGCGCCAGCGCGTGCAGGAACTGACCGAGAAGCTCGAAGTGTTCGCGCCCGTCTACGTGATGTTCACGAAGGCCGACCTGATCACCGGCTTCACCGAGTTCTTCAGCGGCAACGACCGCCAGGAATACGACCGAGTGTGGGGCGCGACGCTGCCCTACGAGCCCGACGAGAAGCGCGACATCGTCGCGCTGTTCGACGAGCGCTTCGAGGAGCTTTACGACGGCCTCAAGGAAATCAGCATCGCGCAGATGTCGATCAGCCGCGGCAAGCAGCTTGCGCCGGGGCAACTGAGCTTCCCGCTCGAATTCTCGGCGATCAAGCCGGCGCTGCGCGCGTTCCTCGCCACGCTGTTCGAGAACAACCCGTTCCAGTACAAGCCGATCTTCCGCGGCTTCTATTTCACCAGCGCGCTGCAGGAAGGCGAGACGAACAGCGCCGCCGCGCAGCGCATCGCGAACCGCTTCGCGCTTGCCACGGACGATCTGCCCAAGCCGCACAGCGCGTTCTCGAAGAACGGCTTCTTCCTGCGCGACCTGTTCTCGAAGGTGATCTTCGCGGACCGGCAAACGGTGCGGCAATTCGCGAGCCCTGCCAAGACGCGCCTGCGCTATGGCACGTTCTTCGGTTTCGTCGCGGTGCTCGCGCTCGCGCTCGGCGGCTGGACGTGGTCGGCCATCGGCAACCAGCAGCTCGTGGCGAACGTGCAGGCCGATCTCGACAACGTCGAGCGCCTCCAGCAGAACCGCAACGACCTGCAATCGCGCCTGCAGGCGATGGACATTCTCGAAGACCGCATCGAGCAACTCGAACAGTTCCGCCGCGACCGGCCGCTCGCGGTCTCGCTCGGCCTCTATCAGGGCGACCGGCTCGAACAGCATCTGCTGCAGGAGTACTACAGCGGCGTGAAGCAGATCATGCTCACGCCCGTCTCGCAGAATCTCGCCTCGTTCCTCAAGGACGTCGACGCGCACCCCGAACTGCTGGCGCCGCTCTCGCACGCGCCCGATGCGGGCGCGACGCCCGTCTCGGCGCACGCGGCGATGGCGGCCGCGAACCAGGGCGGCCTCTATAGCGACGCCTCGCCCACCAGCGTCGAAGACGCCTACAACGCGCTCAAGACCTACCTGATGCTCTCCGACAAGCGCCACGTCGAAGCGGCGCACCTGAGCGACCAGATCGCGCGCTTCTGGCGCGGCTGGCTCGAAACGAATCGCGGCAACATGCCGCGCGACGAGATGATCAAGAGCGCCGAGCGCATGATTACGTTCTACCTCTCGCGCGTCTCCGACGACGACTGGCCGATGATCGACGCGAACCTCGCGCTCGTCGACCAGACGCGCGAAGACCTGCGCCACGTGGTGCGCGGCATGCCGGCCCGCCAGCGCGTCTACGAGGAGATCAAGGCGCGCGCCTCGACGCGCTTCGCGCCGATGACGGTCGCGCGCATCGTCGGCGACACCAACACTTCGCTGATCGCGGGCAGCTACGCAATTTCCGGCACCTTCACGCGCGAGGCGTGGTTCCAGTACGTGCAGCCCGCGATCCGCGACGCCGCGACGAAGGAGCTGCAGGCGAAGGACTGGGTGCTCAACACCTCGGCGCAGGACGATCTCACGCTCGAAGGCAGCCCCGAGCAGATCCAGAAGGCGCTCGTCGCGATGTACAAGACCGAATATGCGGAGAACTGGCAGAAGTTCATGCAGGGCATCGCCGTGCAGGACTTCGGCACGTTCGGTCAGGCCGTCGACGCGATGAACCGCCTCGGCGACCCGCAGGACTCGCCGATCCGCAAGATCCTCGAAACCGCCTACGACCAGACCTCCTGGGACAACCCCTCGCTCGTGCACGTGAGCATCAAGCACGCGGAAAGCGGCGTGATGGGCTGGGTCAAGCAGTGGTTCTCGCGCAGCCCGGTCACGGCCAACCTCGACCTCAACGGCAATCCGGTCGAACCGTCGATGGGCCCGATCGGCCAGGCGTTCGCGGGGCTCGGCCGCATGGTCGTCACGCACGACAACGCGTCGCTGCTCGGCGGCTACATGGACACGCTCTCGAAGGTGCGCACGCGGCTGAACCTCATCAAGAACCAGGGCGACCCGGGTCCGGGCGCGCGTCAGCTGATGCAGCAAACGCTCGACGGCAACGGCTCCGAACTCGCCGATTCGCTGAAGTTCGTCGACGAACAGATGCTCACGGGCCTGACCGACACGCAGCGCAAAACGCTGCGCCCGCTGCTCGTGCGCCCGCTCATGCAGGCCTATGCGGTCGTGATCCAGCCGGCGAGCGTGGAAGTCAACAAGGTGTGGAACGCGCAGGTGTACCAGCCGTTCCAGGCTTCGCTCGCCAACAAGTATCCGTTCTCGGGCACCGCGAAGGTCGAGGCCGGCGCCAGCGAAATCGCCCAGATGTTCGGGCCGGACGGCGCGATCTCGAAGTTCGTCGGCACGACGCTCGGGCCGCTCGCCGTGCGCCGCGGCGACACGCTCTCGGCGCGGACCTGGGGCGACATGGGCCTCGCGCTCACGCCCGACTTCACCAGCGGCTTCGCGCGCTGGGTGGCGCCGCTCTCGGGCGGCGCGGCAGGCGCGGGCGCAGGCGGCGCGAGCGAGCCGCAGACCGTGTTCCAGATCCTGCCGCAGCCATCGAGCGGCACGACCGAGTACACGATCGCCATCGACGGCCAGCAGATGCGCTACCGCAACACGCCGCCGCAGTGGAGCAACTTCGTGTGGCCCAATCCGCAAGGCACGCCGGGCGCCTCGCTGTCGGCCACCACGTTCGACGGCCGCACGATCCAGCTCGTCAACGAGCCGGGCCGCTACGGTCTCGAGAAGCTCATCAACTCGGCGCAACGCACGCGTCATCCGGACGGCACGTTCGACCTCACGTGGACGCAAGGCAGCGTAACGGTGTCGGTCAGCATGCGCATCGTCAGCAGCTCGCAGCCCACCGCCGCGAGCGCCAGCGCGCCGCAACAGCAAGGCCTGAGCGGCGTGCAGTTGCCCTCGTCGATCGCCAGCACCGGCGCGGCCAACCCGGCCGCGGCTACGAGCAGCGGCACCGGCGCGGCACCCGCCACCGTGGCGACGACGCCCAACCAGACAGGAGGAACCGCGCAATGACGCAGTCCGTTCAGGCGCAGATCGCGTACTTCGGCAAGATTCCGTCGCGCGGCGACTTCGTCAAAAGTGCGCACAATCCGCAGTTGCTGCAGACGCTGGACCGCTGGATCGCCCAGGCCATGGAACTGCTCGCCGACGATCCGCGCTGGAAGATCGTTTACGGCGACGCCCAGCCGATGCATTTCGCGTTTCTCGGCTCGCAGAGCAAGCTCGCGATCGCGGGGCACATGGTGGCGAGCCACGATCAGTCGTCGCGGCGCTTTCCGTTTCTCGCCGCCACAGCGCTCGAAGTCGAGCAGCCGCTCGCCTTCCTCGCGCGCAGCCCGCTCGCGTTCGCGCGGCTGTGGTCGCGCGCCGCCCAGCAGATGCAGCCGCTGCTCGGCGCGAATGAACCGGCCGGCGCGCTGCAGGCGCTCGGCGAAACCCAGGTGCCGGTGGACGTGGGCGGCACGGGCAACCCGCACGACGGCACCTTCAACGACTTCGTCGAGCACCAGACGCTCGAAGGCCTCGAACGGATGCTGCTCGCGAGCGGCCACCCGGTGCGCCTGCGCGGCGCGATGCTCGCGCTCGGCTCGCTGCTGCGGCCCGTGATGACGAGCGGCTCGTCGCATCTGGAGCGCGGCCTCACGCTGCCGCTGCCGACCGACCCGTTCTACCGCAGCCTCGTCGCCGCGTTCTGGCTGGAGCTGATCGCGCCGTTCGTCTCGAAGGCCGACTTCGAACTCGCGATCTTCATCGGCACGATCGCGCAGCGCGAGCGGCTCATCGTCGGCTTCAACGGCGCCTCGGCCAAGACCCTGCACAGCGTGGTCGATCCGCAAACCTACTCCGCTCACAACATCGATATCGACGATCCCGAGTGGGTCGACGATCACGCACAAAGCGACCATGGCATCAGCAAACTCGTCAGCTACCTCGATCAGCCGCAACTGTCGCTGCGGCTGGCGATCGACACGTTCCGCGAAGCGTTCGTTGGGGAGGCCGGCCATGCGCGTCGCGCATAAGCGCGCGCAGCCCGCGCGCACGCTACGGGCCACGG
>NZ_JAAGPQ010000167.1:0-6235 GCF_017104985.1 Paraburkholderia sp. Ac-20342
GTTTCGCCGCGCTCTTCTTCGCCGCGCCGCTCGCGGCAGCGCTGCCGCTTTTCGCCGCCGCTGCGCCCGCTTTCGACGACGCTTTCTCTACCGCGCCGCTACCCGCGCGAGCCGGCGTGCGCGCCGGCTTGGCGGCGGCAGCCGACGCTGCCGCACTGGTTTGAGACGCAGACCGTTTAGCCGGCGCCTTCGTGGCCGTTGCCATCCTGCCTCCTGCCTGGCGAGTCGATCAGAGGGAAGTACGAGGTGCGCTCACACGCGCCGCCACTCGGTCAACCCGCCGGGTTTGTCTTCAAGGGCAACACCGGCCTCGAGCAACTCGGCCCGGATCCGGTCTGCTGCCGCATAGTCCTTTGCCTGCTTGGCCGCTACGCGCGCGGCGATCTTCGCTTCGATCGCGGCGGGTTCGAGCGCGCCGTCGGCTGCAGCACCCGCTGCCTGCTGCAGGTATGCACGCGGCTCGCGCCCGAGCAGCCCGAGCACCGCGCCCAGCGCTCGCAATTGGCGGGCCAGCGCGGGCTCGCGCGTGCGATTCACTTCCGTTGCCAGTTCGAACAGCACCGATACCGCCACCGGCGTGTTGAAGTCGTCGTTCATGGCCGCCTGGAAACGCTGCGCATGCGCTTCGCTCCAGTCGAGCGCCGCCGCATCCGGCGCGACGTCTTTCAACGCGGTGTACAAACGCGCGAGTGCGTTGCGTGCGTCGTCGATATGCACGTCGCTGTAATTCAGCGGCGAGCGGTAATGCGCACGCGCGATGAAGAAGCGCACCACCTCCGCATCGTACTGCGCGAGCACCTCGCGAATCGTAAAAAAATTGTTCAACGACTTCGACATCTTCTCATTGTCGATCTGCACGTAGCCGTTGTGCATCCAGTAATTGACGAACCTTTGTCCGGTCGCGCCCTCGCTTTGCGCGATCTCGTTTTCATGGTGCGGAAACTGCAGGTCCTGGCCGCCGCCGTGAATGTCGAACTGTGCGCCGAGCAGCGTGCAGCCCATCGCCGAACATTCGATATGCCAGCCCGGACGGCCGCGCCCGTACTTCGAATCCCAGCCGGTGTCGGCGGGTTCTTCCGGCTTCGCCTGCTTCCACAGCACGAAGTCGAGCGGGTCTTCCTTCGCGTCGTTGGCCGCAACGCGTTCGCCCGCGCGCAGGTCTTCGAGCGACTTGCCCGAAAGCTTGCCGTAGCCCGCGAATTTGCGCACCGCATAGTTGACGTCGCCGTCGCTCGCCTGGTAGGCGTAGCCGTTCGCCTCGAGCTTCTCGATCATGCCGAGCATCTGCGGAATGAAGTCGGTCGCGCGCGGTTCGATGTCGGGACGCGCGATGCCGAGCGCGTCCGCGTCTTCGTGCAGCGCGGCAATGAAGCGATCGGTCAGCGACTTGATGGTCTCGCCGTTCTCGACGGCGCGGCGGATGATCTTGTCGTCGATGTCGGTGATATTGCGCACGTAAGTCACGTCGTAGCCGAGCGTGCGCAACCAGCGCTGCACGATGTCGAACACGACCATGACCCGCGCATGACCGACGTGACAATAGTCGTACACGGTCATCCCGCAGACGTACATCCGCACGACGCCCGGCTGCAGCGGCACGAAAGTTTGCTTGTCACGCGCGAGCGTGTTGTAGATGCGCAGAGATTCCATAGAGAGCGGTGCGTGGGCCGAAAGAAGTCCGCATTGTGCTTCTGCGCGCCGCGACCCGTGAACGAACAGGACAACGGGTGCGTCGCATACAGCTAAAACCGGCGCACCTCGTGCGGCGGTCAGGCTGCAGACGAGACTGCGAACCAGGCGGAGACGGCCACGAGTGGCGAAAAGACAGTCGGCGGTTCGACGGAACGCGCAGACCTTTTGTTAGAATGGCTCGGAGTATAACATCCAGACCTGAGCCTATGAAACACTCCAGCGGCCGCGCGCGCAGCGCTGCGACCCTCGCCGCGTCTACGTTTGGCGGCGTTGTCGGCGGTGCGACTTTCGAAGCGGCGCGCACTCTCGCGTTGCGTGTCACGGTGGCCGCGGCGCTCGCCGTCGTGCCGCTCGCAAGCGCCTATGCGCAGAAGGCCGCGGTCATGCCGCAAGGCCCTGCCGTGCGCGACAACACGCCGGAAATCGACACCTCGATCGAGCAGAAAAACTGGCAAGCCGCGCTGACCCAGCTCGATGCGCGCATCGCCTCGAATCCGCACGACGCGCAGGCCAGGTTCAAACGCGGCACGGTGCTTGCGCATCTCGGCCGCGACGACGAAGCGATCACCGCGTTCATCGAACTCACGCAGCTCTACCCCGAGCTTCCCGAGCCGTACAACAACCTCGCGACGCTGTACGCGAAGCACGGCCGCCTGAGCGAGGCGCGCGCCGCGCTCGAAACGGCCGTCCAGGTCAATCCGAACTACGGCCTCGCCTACGAGAACCTCGGCGACGTCTATCTGCGCATGGCCAATGAAGCGTATCGCCGCGCGCAGGGCCTCGGCAAGGCGAGCGCGACGACCACGCAGCGTCTCGCCGACATCCAGAAGATCATCACGCCGCCCGCCGCGCGCAAGTCGGCGCAGCCGGCCGCCGCCACGCTGCCTGACGACTACACCGCGCGCGCCACCTCGAACATGACGCAAACGCCGAGCTTCCAGTTCGGCGGCGCGAACGGCTCGCTCGCCATGCCGCCGTACATGGCGCCGTCGCACTGACACCGGCTAACACCGGCTCGCTGCCGGCAGCCCGTTTTCTCCAACCTCGAGGATCTTCATGAAATGGTTGATGTTGGCGCTCGGCAGCGCCGCCCTGATCGCCAACGCCCCTGTCTTCGCGCAGTCCGGGTCGCCGGCCGGCGCGCAAGCCGCGCATCCGTCCGTTCTGCTCAAGACGTCGGAAGGCGACATCCGCGTCGAGCTGTATCCCGAGAAAGCGCCGAAAACGGTCGCGAATTTTCTCGACTACGTGAAGGCCGGGCAGTACAGCGGCACGATCTTTCATCGCGTGATTCCGGGCTTCATGATTCAGGGCGGCGGCTATACGCAGAGCTTCGCCGAGAAGCCGACGCGCGCGCCGATTCCGCTCGAAAGCCGTAACGGCCTGAAGAACACCACGGGCACGATCGCGATGGCGCGCACGAGCGATCCGAATTCGGCCACGGCGCAGTTCTTCATCAACACGGTGGACAACGCCAATCTCGACTACCCGAATCCGGACGGCAACGGCTACGCGGTGTTCGGCAAGGTCACGAGCGGCATGGACGTCGTGAAGCGCATCGAAGCCACGCCCACCACCACGCGCGGCCCGATGAGCAACGTGCCGCAAAAGCCGGTCGTGATCCAGTCGGCTACCGTCGTGAGCAAGTAATCCACACGCCCCGGCACGGCCTCGCGTCAATGCCTGACGACATGCCGCGCCTTTTTTCCAACCCGTTCATCAAAGGATTCCATCATGGTTGAACTGCATACGAACCACGGCGTCATCAAACTCGAACTCGACGCTGAAAAAGCGCCCAAGTCAGTCGAGAACTTCCTCAACTACGTGAAGGCCGGCCACTACGACAACACGGTGTTCCACCGCGTGATCGACGGCTTCATGATCCAGGGCGGCGGCTTCGAACCCGGCATGAAGCAAAAGCCGACGGCCGAGCCGATCAACAACGAAGCGAACAACGGCCTGAAGAACGTCAGCGGCTCGATCGCGATGGCACGCACGAACGACCCGCATTCGGCGACCGCGCAATTCTTCATCAACGTGAACGACAACGACTTCCTGAACCACTCGTCGCCGACGCCGCAAGGCTGGGGCTACGCGGTGTTCGGCAAGGTCGTCGACGGCATGGACGTGGTCGAGAAGATCAAGAAGGTCAAGACCGGTTCGAAGGGCTTCCACCAGGACGTGCCGGTCGACGACGTGGTGATCGAGAAGGCCGTGGTGGTCGGCTGAAACGCCGCCGACATCACTCAGGCATCGACTCGTTTGAACTGAAATCAGGCACCTTCAATGCTGCAAGAGACGCCGCTGCGAAGCGTCGCCGCGGGCGTGCCTGGCGAGGGCCAACGCCCGCACGCCGCACGCCCGTTTTTCTTTATCTCCGATCTGCATCTGAGCGAGGCGATCCCGCGCACGGTCGCCGCGTTCGAGCACTTCATCCGCGTGACCGCCCAGGAGGCGGACTCGGTGTTCATTCTCGGCGACCTGTTCGAATACTGGGTCGGCGACGACATGCTCGGCGAGCCGTTCGTCGCGCGCATGACGGCCTTGCTGCACACGCTGTCGGAGCGCGGCATCGCGCTCTACATCATGCACGGCAACCGCGACTTCCTGCTCGGCAAGCGCTTCATGAAAGCGGCCGGCGCGATCTGGCTGCCCGATCCGTTCGTGATTACCGCGTTCGGCCTGCGCGTTGCGCTCGCGCACGGCGATCGCCTCTGCACCGCGGATCGCGGCTATCAACTGTTCAGGCGTTTCGCGCGCAATCATGTCGCGCAGATGCTGTTTCTCGCGTGGCCGTTCCGCTGGCGGCGCAAGCTCGCCGAAAACATGCGCGCCAAGAGCGAGCATGGCCGGCTGCGGCCGGTATCGGTCAAGTATGACGTGACGCCCAAAGGTGTCGCCGCGCTCTTCAAGACGTCGAAAACGACGACCATGATTCATGGGCATACGCACCGGCCCGCGCGGCATCGCGAGCCGGGCGGCACGCGCTGGGTTCTGCCGGATTGGGACCTCGATCACGGCCCGCGCCGCGGCGGGTATCTGCGGATCGATGGCGACGGGATTCGAGCGTTGCCGCTCGATTGAAACGGCGATGTTGCAGCCGCGCGCTGAATTCGCGTGAATCGGCGCGAAGCCATGCGAACCCCGATGAGCCTGCGTAGTCCGGCGCGCATTCGCGGCACCGGACATGGAACGACGATCAGCGCTGCGCGACCGCGCCTTCCACCTTCCCCGCAATCGCGGCCGACAAACGCCGCAAATCGAGCAACGCCGCGTCTGCGCCTTCGAGCCCTTCGAGACTCGTGCCGAGCCGCTCGAGCGCATCGACGATCTCGTCGATGCGTCGTGACTGCGTGGCCGCATGATCGATCAGGCCGTGAATCGCGAGCGACACCGGATCGTCCGCATTCGGCGTGATGCCGTAGGCGCAGAACGCGCTCTTTTCCGCCGCGCGTTTGGCGTCGCGCGCGGCGCCATTCGACTCGGCAGCTTGCGTGGCGACCGCGCTCGGGACCGTCGACGCAGCAGCTGCCGGCACGATGATCCGCGCCGGATTGCCGACCGCCGTGCCGCGTGCGGGCACCGGTTTCGTGACGACCGCGTTCGAGCCGATCTTCGCCTCCGCGCCGACCGTGAAACCGCCGAGCACCTTCGCGCCCGCGCCGACGATCACGCCGCGCTCGAGCGTCGGATGCCGCTTCGCACCGCGCGTGAGCGACGTGCCGCCGAGCGTCACGCCCTGGTAGATCGTGCAGTCGTCGCCGACCTGCGCGGTTTCGCCGATCACGACGCCCATGCCGTGATCGATGAACACGCGCCGCCCGAGCGTCGCGCCGGGATGGATTTCGATGCCGGTCATGAAGCGCGCCATCTGCGAGACGAAGCGCGCAAGCCAGCGGCGCCTCGCGCGCCAGCACGCATGCGCGAAGCGGTGCAACACGAGCGCGTGCAGCCCCGGATAACACGTGAGCACTTCCCATGCGCTGCGGGCGGCGGGATCGCGCTCGCGGATCGTGGCGATATCTTCGCGAAGTCTCGTGAACATGGCAGGGACGGTGTTGTGAGGGAAAAACCGTCCGCGTTGTTTTGCGCGCTGCCTGCTGCATTGCGCGCTACGCATGACGGTGCGGCTGCCGTTTAGCACGGTGGCCGCTTTGCTTCGTATGTTTTGTGGATTGTAGGGCGATTGCGCGAAACCTGCCGGAAGCCCACGCTGCCCGCAAGGTCGTCCGCAGGCGAGGGCGGCGCCGGGATGTGCGTGGTCCGCCGCCGTGCTTCGCCGCCGTAATACGCCTTGCCCGGCTGCTCAGTCGGTTCGCTTCGTCTTGAGCAGGATGTGCTTGGCGATGCCGCGCACGATGTTGACCTCTTCGCGCTCGAGCCCCGAACGCGCGAACAGCCGCCGCAGCCGCGACATCAGCTTCTTCGGATTGGCCGGATCGAGAAATTCGAGCGCGACGAGCGCGCTTTCGAGATGCGTGAACATGCTCTCGATTTCGTCGCTGGCCGCCAGTTGCGCGCGCGCGCCGGCGGGCTCGCGCTG
>NZ_JAAGPQ010000168.1:0-6044 GCF_017104985.1 Paraburkholderia sp. Ac-20342
TCGCTCGCCGCCGCTGCCGCTGCAGAGGCCGGCGCTTCGGCCGGCTCATGTGGGCTGGCCGGCTGCAACGCGGTCAACACGTGCTCGCGCGGCGGATGCGCCGTGGGCCTATGCGCGGAAGACGGCGCGGGCGGCGTCGCGGCAGGCGGATGTTCGGGCTGAGGTTCGGGTTGACGTTCGACCCGCTCGGGCGTCAGCAGCGCGACCTGCACCGGCACATGCTCGCGATCGGCCGGCGTCAGATTCAGGCGAGTGCGCTCGAACCACTGTGCGGCGATCCAGTGCAGAATCGCCACCGCCGCGAGCACCACGATCCAGCGCCCGATGCGCAATGTGCCTGGCCGCCCATTGCCGTCGGGCGGCATGCGATCGGCGGCGCGGGTGACGGGAGCGTGAACCATCGGCGATCGAATCCGTGCGCGTGCCGTCAGCCGTTTTCGCTGCGCGGCGTGGCGCTATACCCGAGCTCGTACGAGAGCTTGCGCGCGCATTCGCGCAGTGCGAGATCGACCTTGCCGCCCCAGCGGATATCGAACGCGCCTTCATGGCCGAGCGCGACGAGGCCGAGCGCGAGCGCGCCGGTCGAATCGAACACCGGCATGCAGAACGCGTGGATGGTCGGCAGCAGCATGCCTTCGACGCGCGCCGCCGCGTGCGCGCGCACTTCGTCGAGCACCTTGCCGACCTCTTCGCGGGTGCGTGGTGCACCGCTATACGACGAGCGGCGCGAGTCGGCCAGTTCGCGTTCGAGCATCGCGGCAGTCTTGCCTTGCGGCAGGTAGGCGGCGAACAGCAGACCGGTGGCCGAACTGAGCAGCGGCATCACGTCGCCGAGTTTCAGCGAGGCCTTGGCCGGATGGCTCGACTCCATCCAGTGCACCATCGTCGGTCCCTGGTTGCCCCATACCGCGATGCCCACGGTCAGGTCGAGCCGGTCCCGCAGTTCGGCGAGCGCGATGCGCGCGAGCGCCACGCCATCGACGCGCGCGAGCCGCGCGAGCCCCAGTTGCAGCGCGAAGCCGCCCAGTTCGTAGCGGCCCGAGAGCGGGTCCTGCGCGACGACGCCGAGACGCAGAAAGCTCACGAGATAGCGATGCGCCTTCGCCGGACTCATGCCCGCGCGCTGCGCGAGATCGCGCAGCATCATCGCGCGCGGTTCGCAGGTCAGCACGTCGAGCAGCCTGAAGCCGACCTCGATCGACTGGATGCCCGAGCGCAGTTTCTCTTCGCCGGGCTCGCCGGTGTCGTCGTCGAGACTGGCGGCGTCGGCCGGATCGGTTTCGAGCGGATCGGCCGAGGTGGGGGCGGCGTGAGGGCGAAGCGTACCGGAGCGGGCGTTGGCGGACATGTGCAAAAGGCGCGGGATGGGGCGTTCGGTAATGGCGTGGCGGCGCGAATCAAGGTGCGCGCGATGACGTAACGGCGGCGCAACGGCGACGAAAAACAACGACGACATAACAACGACGACATAACAACGAAATCACGCCGAAGCAGCGGCACAACACAGCGCCACGGCAGTGCGATAACGGCGCAGCGGAAACGTGCAGACAACCCCCCGCAGAAAGCGTGCACGGTCGTTGCCCGGCGCGGATCAACTCGCGTACGGCAACCGCTGCTTCGCACGAACCGCGGTCACGCCGATTCACCATCGTAGAATAGATTCCTTCCATCGTCACTAACACACGGTTCACAGCTCTATGAAACTTGCCTCGCTGAAGGACGGCACGCGCGACGGTCAACTGATCGTCGTGTCCCGTGACCTGCACACCGCGGCGATTGCCGACGCGATCGCGCCCACGCTGCAGCGCGTGCTCGACGACTGGGCTTTCTACGCGCCGCAACTGCACGATCTCTACGAAGCGCTCAACCAGGGCCGCGCGCGCAACAGCTTCGCGTTCGACGCGAAAGACTGCATGGCGCCGCTGCCGCGCGCGTTCCAGTGGGCCGACGGCTCCGCGTACGTGAACCACGTCGAGCTCGTGCGGCGCGCGCGCGGCGCCGAGATGCCGCCGGAATTCTGGACCGATCCGCTCATGTATCAGGGCGGCAGCGACGACTTCATCGGCCCGAAAGACGACGTGCCGTGCGCATCGGAAGCGTTCGGCATCGACTTCGAGGCGGAAGTCGCGGTTATCACCGGCGACGTGCCGATGGGCGCGACGCCCGAGCAGGCGCTGCGCGGCGTGCGGCTGATTACGCTCGTGAACGACGTCTCGCTGCGCAATCTGATTCCCGCGGAACTCGCGAAGGGCTTCGGCTTCTTCCAGAGCAAGCCGGCCACCTCGTTCGCACCGGTCGCGGTCACGCCCGACGAACTCGGCGAGCACTGGCGCGAAGGCCGCGTGCATCGGCCGGTGATCGTCCACTGGAACGGCCGGAAGGTCGGCCAGCCCGACGCGGGCACCGACATGGTGTTTCACTTCGGTCAACTGATCGCGCATGCGGCGAAGACGCGCAATCTGCGTGCCGGCTCGATCGTCGGCTCGGGCACGGTGTCGAACAAGGACGCGAAGCGCGGCTACTGCTGTATTGCCGAGAAACGCTGCCTCGAAACGATCGAGCACGGCGCGCCGCAAACCGAATTCATGAAGTATGGCGATATCGTGAAGATCGAAATGTTCGACGAAGCAGGCAAGTCGATTTTCGGTTCGATCGAGCAGAGCATCGCGCCGCTCGACGACGCGGCGGACTAACGCGCTCGCGTGCGCGGTTTGCGCGGCACCGCTTACGAAAGGGTTTCGCCCGATGCCGCGGCTTTCACGCGCGGCTACACTGACTGGCGCGCCGGCATGGCCGGCGCGGCCGGCGGATCGAATGCAGCAACGCATCGGCAACATCAGAACGACAACCCGACGTGAGGAGACGGCATGCCGCGATTTGACTTCCCCGAAGCTGGAAACCGAGGTGCTGGCGTGTCGCGGGTGAACGCAGGCACAAACGCAGGCACGAACGCGAACATGGGCGTGGGTGCTCATGCTGGCACGGCTGTGAGCGCACGCCTGGACACCAGCGCGAGCCGTCTGTCCACGCGCCGCACGCGCCTCGCGCGCCGTGCCGCGACGCTGTGTGCCGCGCTGGCCTGCTTACTGCCCCTGACGGCGCTCGCCCAGGTCAAGATCGGTCTCGTGCTGTCGCTGACCGGGCCGGCCGCATCGCTCGGCATTCCCGCGCGCGACACGGTCGCGCTGCTGCCGAAACAGATCGGCGGACAGAGCGTCGAATACATCGTGCTCGACGATGCGTCCGACACGACCCAGGCCGTGCAGGACACGAGAAAGCTCATCTCGGAGAATCACGTCGACGCGATCATCGGCTCGTCCATCACGCCGAATTCGCTCGCGATGATCGACGTGGTGTCCGACGGCGAAACGCCGATGATCTCGCTCGCGTCGTCGGCGAAAATCATCGAGCCGGTCGACGCGAAACGCCGCTGGGTCTTCAAGACGCCGCAGACCGACGCGATGATGGCCTCGGCCATCGCCGAGCATGCGAGCGCGCACGGCGTCAAGACGATCGCGTTCATCGGCCAGGCCGATGCGCTCGGCGAGACGTTCTACGCCGAGGTCGCGAAGTTCGCGAAACTGCATCACATCGACATGGTGGCGAGCGAGCGCTTCAATCGCACGGACCCGAGCGTGACGGGCCAGGTGCTGAAGATTCTCGCGGCGCATCCCGACGCGGTCGTGGTCGGCGCGGCCGGCACGCCCGCCGCGCTGCCGCCGAAGACGCTGCGCGAGCGCGGCTACAAAGGGTTGATCTACCACAATCACGGCGTCGGCAATAACGACTTCCTGCGCGTGTGCGGCGCCGATTGCAACGGCACGTTCCTGCCCGCGAGCCCGGTGCTGGTGGCCGCGCAATTGCCGGCCGATCATCCGGCGAAGCGCCTCGCGCTCGACTACATCGCGCGCTTCGAGGCACAGCATGGAGCGGGCAGCGTGTCGGCGTTCGGCTCCTACACGTGGGATGCGGGCGTGCTGCTCGAACATGCGATACCGCTCGCGCTGAAGGCGGGCGCGCCGGGCACGCCGCCGTTCCGGCGCGCGCTGCGCGACGCGCTCGAAACCACGCAGGGTGTCGCGGATACCAACGGCGTCGTCAACATGAGCGCGACCGATCACATCGGCCTCGATCAGCGCGCGCGGGTGATGGTCGAGATCAGCAACGGGAAGTGGGTTTATCAGCCGCGATGAAGCGTGTCATCGTGTCGGCCGGGGTGGCGTGGTTTGCGGCCGCGCTGCTGCCTCGCTTCGCGGGTCCGGCTTTGTAGCTCCGGCTTTACAGCTTCGGCTTCGCGGCTTCGGCTTCGCGGCTTCGACTTCGCGGCTCCGTAGCTCCGGTCTGCGGGCACGGTTCGAACACGCGCACGACGAGTCCACGCTTCACCAACCGACGGATCGCCCATCATGTCCGACGCACCTCACCGTAACGACGCCTACTACGCCCACTACCGCTCGCTGCAATTGCATCGCCATCCGCACGGCGTGCTCGAAATCGTGATGAGCGGCGAGGGCGCGAACCGCAGCGGACTCGCCACGGCGAATGCGCGCATGCATTACGAACTGGCCGAAATCTGGCGCGACATCGAGCGCGATCCCGACACGCGCGTCGCGATCATTCGCGGCGAAGGCAAGGGCTTTTCGGCGGGCGGCGATCTGCAACTCGTCGAAGACATGGCGAACGACTTCGATGTGCGCGCGCGGGTGTGGCGCGAGGCGCGCGATCTCGTCTACAACGTGATCAATTGCGGCAAGCCGATCGTCTCGGCGATGCACGGTCCCGCGGTCGGCGCGGGACTCGTCGCGGGCCTGCTCGCCGACATCTCGATCGCGGCGAAGACGGCGCGCATCATCGACGGTCATACGCGCCTCGGCGTCGCGGCCGGCGATCACGCGGCGATCGCCTGGCCGCTGCTGTGCGGGATGGCGAAGGCCAAGTACTACCTGCTGCTGTGCGAGCCCGTGAGCGGCGAGGAAGCAGAGCGCATCGGCCTCGTATCGCTGGCCGTCGACGAGAGCGATCTGCTGCCGAAGGCATTCGACGTCGCGCGCAAACTCGCAGACGGTTCGCAGACGGCGATCCGCTGGACCAAGTACGCGCTGAACAATTGGCTGCGCACGGCGGGGCCGGCGTTCGATACGTCGCTCGCGCTCGAATTCATGGGCTTCGCCGGGCCCGACGTGCGCGAAGGGCTGAACTCGCTGCGCGAGCGGCGCGCGCCGGATTTTGGCGGCGGCGATCCGTGGCGGGAGGCGTCGCGGGAGAGGGCGGGGGATGGCAGTGGAAGCGAGAACCGTGGCGCCGCGGGTGGCGAAACGGATCGCAGCGAGTAGTGGCGCGGGGCGTGGCACGACCGACTGGCAGCAACGGGTCGCGCGGGGTGTGGCACGAACATGGCGGCACGGCCAGCGGCAGGTAGAAGCCGGTAGCCGCAGGTAGAGGCAGATAGCGGCACAGCCAGGACGCGGGCAACCGTGCGGGCAGGTCGGCGTGGCGGTCGGCGTGGCTGCCGGCACGCAACGCGGCGAGCCCCCTGAGCGACCATTTCACACGGTATGATCGACTCAACCCGCGCGGCTCCGCGCGCCCGACATCTCTTATGCACCGAGGCGACAAGCATGACCGACACGACTGGCACCACGCCGCCCTTTCCCGGCTTTCCCGGTTTCCCGCCCGCTGAAATGCTCGATCGCATGTGGGGCATGATGCGGCTGTCACCGTTCGGCTCGGCGTTGCCCGGCGCGCAGCCGGGCGGCGGCCTCGCGCCGTCGCTGTCGATGATGTCCGACATGATGGCGCCGCTCACCAATGTCGAGGAGCTCGACAAGCGCATCACCGACATGCGCGCGGTCGAGCAGTGGCTGAAGCTGAATCTGAGCATGCTGCAATCGGCGATCCAGGCGCTCGAAGTGCAGCGCGCGACGCTGTCGACCTTGCGTGCTTTCGGCGCGTTCGCGCAGTCGTCGATGGCGCAGCCGGCCGCTGCCGCGCCGGGTCCGGTGCCGAGTCCCGCACCCGCTCAGGCGGCGAGCCCCGCGCCAGCG